>CAYXGD010000004.1:0-30565 GCA_964464425.1 uncultured Thermoplasmatales archaeon | reverse complement strand
GTGCGAGAGCCCTCGGGAACGGCCGATCGCTGTCGATCATCCCTCTCCATCTCCATCTCCGACGCCCCCCGGGCGTCTCATCTTCTGATCCCTCCAGCCGGCAGGCTCGCGCCCGCAGCCGAGGGCGGTTGAACAACCCTGGCACAGAAAGCTTCTTACGCGGGGGAGGGGACTTCGGCGCCGATGAACCGGGTACTGGGACTCAGCGTGCTGCTTCTTGGCTCGCTGTTGGCAGGCTGTATCGGGAGCGAGGGCGACCAAGCGATCGACCCTCAGAGCACCGAGGACATCGAAGACGCTGCGTGGGGCAAGCCGATCCCTGACGTGATCGAGGGCCTCGAGCACACCAGCCAACTGGACGCCGAGGAGGTCTCCGGCGCCGGCATCTGGACGTACGGAGACCACGCCTACGTCTCCGGGCTTTCCACAGGGTTCCACGTCATCGACATCAGCGATCCCGACCAGCCCGTCGAGGTCGGGAGCATCTCCGGCGACGAGGTCTACTCTCGCGATGCCGATCTCATCACCTACCCGAACCAGACCGTGATCGTCCTAGCCACCCAGTCCGGCGGCATGACCTTCGTGGACGTCACCGATCCGGCTGACCCGACCATCCTCAGCATCCTCGAGATCGAGCCGAACCACAACGTGGCCGCGGTCCCGGGTACCCACATCGTCTACAACGCTCCTTCGACCGGACAAGGCCGCTCGAACGAGATCGTCGATGCGAGCGACCCGCGCAAGCCCGAGGTCATCGGCGAGTTCGGCGAGTTCGGCTGCCACGACATCAGCTTCTACACCGACGCATCCGAAGGCAAGCACCGGGCCTACTGCGCCGGTGTCGACATCGCCCAGATCTGGGACATCGCTGACCCGACCGCGCCTGAGCACATCACAGACGTCTCCAACCCCTGCATGGACGACACCGCCGAGCCGGCCCCCCGGTCGAACTGTGGCGGCCTCCACCATTCGGCGTTCGTCAACGAGGACGCCAGCATCCTGATCCTCGGCGACGAGTTCCAGGGCGGTGCTGGCCCTGGCTGCGGTGCCAACGTCGATGCCGAAGGGACCTCGGCCAGCTCCCCCATCGGGGCCGTCTGGTTCTACGACATCACCGACGAGGAGAACCCGCAGATGCTCGGCTGGTTCGCGCCCACCGTCCCCGTCCAGAACCACCTGGAGGGGGTCACCGGCGCCGCGACCTCCAACCCGACAGCGACACCCTTCTCCGCCTCGTGCACGAGCCACTTCGGTGAGATCGTCCCCGGCAAGGAGATGGTCGTCATGGGCTGGTACGATGCCGGGGTCCTCCTGATCGACTTCAGCGACCCGGAGAACCCGGTCCAGGTCGATCAGTGGAACCAGGGCACCTCGGTCTGGGACGCACGGATCCACAACGGGTACATCTTCACCGGGGACATGAGCCGCGGCCTCGACGTGCTCACCTTCGTCGGTGAGTGACCCAGGGGCCCAGCTTCCCGCGGCCACGGCACAAGGGCTTTCTTGGGGGTGCCCGTTGGGCCCGCGTGGCCGAGGAAGAGGTCTACGAGGTCTTCGCGCGCAAGGGGGGCGAGGACCCGCTCTCGCACGTCGGTAGCGTGAACGCTGTCTCCCCCGAGCTCGCGGAAACGTACGCCCGTGCGCTCTACGCTGAGGATGCCGCCTACGAGGAGATGGCGGTCATCCCGCGCGGCGCGATGCACATCATCCACGAGCCCAGGCCCCGGTGATCCCATGAGCCAAGACACAACGACGCGAACCCATCTCCTCTACCTGGCCGACACCAACCTGGCTGCCGGAACCCAGTACGGTCTCTGGGTCGAGCGGTCCCCCAGCGTCGAGGAGCAGATCAGCCTCTCGAGCATGAGCCAGGACAAGCTGGGTCACGCGCGAGCGTACTACCAGCTCCTTGAGCAGGCCTACGACGAGGACACCGTGGCTCTCCAGTTCGACCGGACCGCCGACGAGATGGCCTGGAACCCGGCCTGGATCGTCCCGGTGCCCGACTGGCCCCACCTGGTCCTCAGCCAGGTCCTGTTCTCCCGGGGGTTGCTGGCCGATGCTCGCGCCGTGGCCGACGGGACCCGGGCAGCTGGCCTGCTCAACAAGCTCGGGCAGGAGGAGGCCTGGCACACCCGCCACGGGGATGCCTGGCTGGCCGCCCTGACCAGCGACGGCGTCACCGAGGAGACCCAGGCCGCCTTCGACGACCTCTGGCCCTACGCCTGCACCTTCTTCGGCGCCGACGATATCGAACGGTTCCCGGAGGACCTCGAGGCTGGCCACCGGACGGCCAGCGATGACGAGCTCAGGCAAGGTTACCTGGCCGAGATCGTCCCGCTGCTGCGAACCCACGGGTTCGAGGTCCCCGCCGAGGAGACCACCAGCGGCTGGACGACCGACCCGACCCCCTCCGACAAGCGCTTGGCCGACCTCCGCGAGCAGGCTCGGGACAACGCCCTCGAGCTGTTGGCCCTCTTCCAGGACCCCGATGCTCGCGCCTTGGCCGAGCTGACCTGACAGGTACCTCGGGTGGGGAACGATCGACCTTCCTAGACGGTCACGAGAGGGTTCATGTACCCTTAGAGCGGCCCTTGGCCGTGGCCCGGGAGGCCCCGAGGCGCAAGACGATCGTGCCCCTAGCGGCAGCGCTGGCGCTGGCCGTCGTCCTGACGGTCACCGTGCCCTGGGGTCCCGGTACGGCCAGCGACGCAGATCGGCTGGCCGTGGCCACCATGGGGGACCTCCGATTAGCCGACGACGATGAGGGTCCCGGCGACGGCGTGATCGCCACCTTCGTCGCCCAGGCCATGGCTCCCGGCGATCGACACACCGGCTACCTCCGGCTGTCGACCGAGGGGGCGGCGTTGGATGATGTCCCAGAGGAGACCAGGCACCGGGTCGACCACCGACGGATCGACCTCCGGGTGCTGGCCGACGACCACGCCGGGACGGGGCTTGCCACACGCCTCCACGTGCTCACGCTCACCTACGGGTCCACCGACCTGCTCGATCGCGTGGCGACCGCCTGCGGGATGCCGGTGACCCTCGATGTCCTGATCGGCTGCGCCAGCCGGGAGGGGGGGCCGCTGGCCGGCCTGGAGGCCCCGGGCCCCGGTCGCGATCTGGTGCTGACCGTGCAGCTCGACCCGACGGTCGGCAACGCCCTGCAGGGGACAGCCGTCGGGTTCGACGTCGAGGCCACGCTGCACAGCTCGCTCCTCGACGAGCCTGGCCACCCGCCACGAGCACCGGGTACCCGGTCGACCCCTCCAGGACCCGACGAGCCAGCGTCGCGATCGCCAAGCTCCCCGCCGGCCACATCGACCGCAAGCCAGATCGACGCAACCGATGGCGCCGGCCGACCCATCGATCCACACCCGACCGGATCGCTGACGACCGACGGTTGGACCACCAGCTCGCTGGTCGCTCCATCGAGCCTGCCGCGGACCGCGGTGGCTCGCCTGCTGGTCCAGGATGAACCGCTGCTCGAGCAGGTCCTCGTCCCGCATCTGTTCGACGGGATCGGGAGCCAGGTGCTGCCGGCCGGGGCCGCCGAGCCCACGGCCTAGGCGTCGGTGGCCAAGGCCTCGACGATGAGCCCGTCGCTCCCTACGTTGAACAGGTGGACGTGGCGCTCGCCTTCCAGGTCCTTCTCCAACGCGTTCCGCACCGCCCAGTAGTCGTCGGGATCGATGCTCGCCCGTAGGGTCACCTTCCCCGCGTCGAGCCGTTCCAGCCTGCCGCGGAGCAGCTCCAGGTTCCAGGCCTCGGTCGCCAGGACCCGGTAGTCGGTGCAGAACGCGGTCCCGCTGGGCGCGTCCCCTGTGAGCAGATGCCGGCGAGGATGGTCGTCGAGCAGCAGTCCGTCGGCCTCGGTCCGGGCGATCAGTTGGGGCAGCAGGTCGGCTTGGAGGATCGTCCGGTCGACCAAGTGGATGTGCTCCCCTGGAACCTCGACCCGTTCGATCGGCGCCCCCTCCTCCCGGTCGGTCAGCCGTTCCCCCTCGGGGAGCACGAGCGCGCTCCGGTCGGCCTCGGCAGCCTGGCCACCGTAGACGGCCAACCGGTTCAGATCGCGGTGCAAGGACGTGTACTCCAGCTCGCCGTCGAGATCCTTGGCCACCCGCTCGGGGGGCATCATGGGCGGCAGCTCGATGCACCACGCCTGGGCCCCCTCCTTCCAAGCCTCGAGCACCTGACGGGGGTCCGGTTGGAGGTCGTCGAGCACGCGTTCGTCGGCCTGGGCGTCCCTTGCGGGATCGCAGACGAGCACGTCGGCCTGCCCGATCCGCTCGCGCATGGCGGGATCCAGGCAGTCCCCCACCAGCACCTGGGCCTCCAGCTGGCGGGCCTCCAGGTTGTGCTTGGCGAGCTCGGCCCTGCTGGGATCGAGCTCGATGCCCCAGACCGTCTCGAACGCCTCGGCCAGGAAGACCAGCTGGACGCCGGCCCCGCAGGCCAGGTCCACGGCGGTGTCCCCGTGCTCGGCCAGGCGCTCGGCCCTGGCCCGGGCCACCGTGTCGGGGGTCGCGTAGCGGAGGCCAGCCTCATCGAACCAGAGGTCGAACGGGTCCTCGAACCGGTCGGTGGCCTTGTTACGCAGGCGCGCGACCTCGTAGGCCTCCTCGGCCTCCCCCTTCGAGAGCTCTTCGCGTAGGAGAGAGACGACCTCGTCCTTGGGGACGCCGTTCTTGACCATGCGCGTGGCGGCCTTGGCGCCCATCTCGACGGTGTACTCGTCGCTGGCCACGGTAGCGGGGCCAGCGGGGTCGGTCTTAAAGGCTTTCTGGGCTCGGCGGTCGCACCAGCGAGCGTCGGAAGGAGAGTGGGATGTGCCGCGGGACCCAGCAGAGGTAGGGGATGGGGGTGTAGGATCGGACCATGGTAGGGATGTCCCAGCGAGCCCCGCGGCGGGTTCAGGGTGAGCGGCCCCGGGCGCGTGGGTGCACGTCCGGGGCGCGGTGGGTGACCGGCTCGTGGAAGCCGGTGAGGGGGATCTACTCCAGCTTGTAGCCGGCGCCGACGTGGGTCTTCTCCTTGGCGATGGTCGCCATGATGCTCGAGATGCGGACCAGGCCGGCGACGTCCATCTTCTCCGTCATGTGTGGAACCTCACCCCTTGGCTCTCCGAGGGGGGGTATCAAGGCGATGTGGTACACGCGTTCCACAGGTGGGGAAAGCCTGTTCTAGACCGGATGGGGTGGCAGCGGCCGCGTTGGGCCGGCGGACGCCAGATATCGATAGGTAGACGGCCGGGGGACCCAGGGTGGACGTTGGTCGGCCCCCCAAGAGGGCCCGAGGGATCCCTGGGGGCCCGACGTGGTCGGCTCAGCCGCGCTCAGCGAACCGGATGATCCGGTCCAGGGCGTCGTCGAGGACATCCTCGGGCGGTAGGAACACCATCCGGAAGTGCCCAGTCCCAGCCTCCCCGAACCCGGAGCCGTGGACGGTCAGGACGTGCTCCTCCTGGAGCAGGTCGAGCACCCACTGGCGATCGGTCCGGTCCCCTGGATCCTCGATCCGGACGAACGCGTAGAAGGCGCCCTCCGGGGCTGAGATCTCCAGGGCGTCGGTCTCGGCGATCCGGTCGGTGACCACCTGGGCCCTGGCGGCCAGGGTGTCCCTGACCTCCTGGAAGTGCGGGGCCTCCGGGACGAGAGCCTCGGCGATCGCGTGCTGCATCGGGGCCGGGCTGCACAGCCGCAGCCGGGCCTGCTTCATCACCGTCTCCTGGATGCCGGCCAGCTCGTCGTCGGGGTCCCGGAAGGCCATCCAGCCCGCTCGCCAACCCGGCACGAGCCAGGACTTCGAGAGGCCGTCGAGGACGACCACGGGCCCGCCAGTCACGGAACCGGCCGTGGTCGGGCGCTCGTCGCCGAAGCTGAGTTCCCAGTAGATGTCGTCGGTGATCAGCAGCAGCTCGTGCTCCCAGGCCAGCTCGCACATGGCCTTGACCGTGGCCTCAGGCACCACGGCCCCGGTCGGGTTGTTGGGGCTGATCAAGACCAGGGCGCGGGTGTCCTCGGTGATCAGCTCCCGGACGACCGCCGGGTCGGGCGCCCAGCCGTCCTCCAGTCGGCACGGGTAAGCGCGTGCGTGGGCCGCGAAGACCCGCGGCAGGCTCACGTAGGGCGGGTAGGCCGGCCCGGGGATCAGCACCTCCTCGCCGGGCCCCAGGACGCTTGCCAGCAGGAGGCTCAGGGCCTCGCTCGTCCCCGTGGTGACGACGATGTCCTCGGCGCTCACGTCGACCCCGCGGGCCTGCTCGTAGGTGGCGATGGCCGTGCGGGAGGCCTCGGAGCCGGCGCTGTCGGCGTATCCGCCATCGGCAGCACCCTCGCGGTAGGCCGCCAGCAGGCTCTTGGGTGGCTGGAAGTCGAACTGGCAGGGGTCCCCGATGTTGAGCTTGAGGACCTCGTGGCCTTGGCGTTCGATCTCCCGGGCGGGAAGCAGGACGTCCCGGATCGCGTAGGTGACATCCGCGAAGCGGCTGGCCGGCTCGTACGGCATCAAGCCATGGACCGGTGAGGTGGTTGAAAAGCAGGAGGGTCGGGGGATCGCCGGGGCCGTACGGGCTGGCGATCAGGATGACCTGGGGCTCTGGCGGCCCAGGTTGGCGGGCAAGCGCCCGTGATCAGGGAAGGGTCCACGGGTGGTCGAAGGCCTCGTCCAAGGCCTCGTCGTCCACCTCGTCGGCCCGCTTCTTGGTGCGGTCCATCACCTTCTCTTTCTGCCGCTCCCGATTTTAAGGGTTGTGTTCTAGGTCTGGGCCCTGTTGGGCCCTGGTCCTGGCCGAGGCGCACGCTCTAGGCCACAGAACAACCCAGGTACCCGGAGACGGGTACCCGGGCTGGTTCAGGTGGTGCGTCCTCTACTCCCCCGTCAGCTCCAGGACATCCATGCCGCGGGCGAGGTCGCCGGTGAACAGGTAGCCCTGGTAGTACCAGACGTCCCAGACGTTGGTGCTGGGCTCCTCGAACCACCGATCGACGATCAGCGGGTTGGCCGGGTCGCTGAAGTCGATGATCAGCACCCCGGCGCCGTAGAACGCCATGGCGAGCTTGCCGTCCTCCGGCAACAGGTGGCCGAAGTGGGCCGTGCAGCCAGAGGGGACGCCGGCGTCGCCGATCTGGGTCAGCCGGTCGTCGTGGGGCGGGTTCTCCGTGTAGTGGTGGGTCGGGGAGATCCAACCCTCGAGGCTCGGGGACGTCTCGTCGCTGATGTCGTAGAACCAGAGGTTCCCGACGGGGCCGCTGGCGCTGGTGCCCTCAGCCTCCGCGTGGACGTCGCAGGCCGGTGCCACGCCACCGCCGGTCTCGTCACCGACGATCAGCACGCTGGCGTCCTTGTTCACCATCGCCAGGTGCGACAAGGTGGCCGGGGCCTCGGCCAGGCTGGGCGTGCCCGGGGCACCGTGCGGGTGCGGGATCGTGACCACGACCTCAGGCGAGGTGGGGTCCGCGATGTCGAAGATCTGCGTGGCGTGGACCCCGGCGCAGTACGCGCGGTACTTGCCCTGGTCCTGGTCCATGTAGAACGTTATGTCGTGGCAGCTGTAGCCGTTCTCGAAGTCGGTGACCAGCTCCGGGTTGGTCGGGTCGGAGAGGTCGTAGATGGCCGTGCCCTGGCTGGCCTGGCTCTCGACCTGGGACCCCGTGCCGCCGCCGGCGCTGGCGGCGTTGTACAGGAAGGGTGTGCCGGGGACCATGGCCACGTTGTGGGAGCCGCGCTCGGGCTCGATGGTGGCCACCTTCTCGGGGTTCTCGGGGTCGGTCAGGTTGAAGATCGGGACCACACCCGTGTCCGTGGCGAAGAGGGCGTAGAGGCGACCGTCGGGGAACGCGAGCGTGTCGGCGTCCCGTGCCGGCGGGTCCTCGAGGTGCGACAGGGCGACCGGGTTCGCGGGGTCGCTGATGTCGTAGATCGTCGTGTGGTTGACGTAGCCCGTCACGATGGCCAGGCTCCCGAAGATGGCGATCCCGCCCCCGCGCTCCTTGTCGTCCTCGATCTTGGCGAGGTGCGAGAGCCCGGTGATCTCACCAGGCACCTGGGCCTCGGCGGGCGGCGTCCACCAGCTCGGCACGTCGCCCTGGACGTTCCGGGTCGGGTCGTTGAAGGTCGGCAGATCGTAGTCCGGGTGGGCGGCCTTCAGGGGGGTCTGGAACGAGACCTCGGAGGGCGCCGCCTCGCCAGGTAGGCTCGACTCGCCCAGATCCTCAGCGTCGTCCTGACCGATGCAACCGGCCAGACCGGCGCCGATCAGCAGAGCAGCTAGGAGCGCGGCTCGATGCATGGTACCGACACCTCAACGTCGCCACGTATCAATGTTGTTGCCCGTCACCTGACCGGTCCGGATCCGCCCTCCCCCTGGCGCCTCCAGGGACGGGTCGTAAGGCTTCTTCAACCCCCCGCCCGGTTCAACCCGTGTGAGCGAGGGCGACGGTCCAGGCCAAGGCGACCGGTCGGCCCGACCCGCCTGGGGTGACGCGGGCCCGTTGGGTCAGCTCACCGGCCGCTGGAGCGTGGCCGCCTGGCGCCATCCGGGTCGGGCACTGGCCGCTGTCGCCTTGGTCACGCTGGTGCTGGCTGCTGGCGTGCCCATGGTGGAGACGGCGGTCGATCCTGTCGACGCGCTCCCCGAGGGGGATCCCCACACTCGGGCAGCTCGCAACGTCACCACCAGCTTCCGATCCACGTTCACGCAGCAGGCGTCCCTCATCGTCAGCGTCGACCGACAGGCGTGCCTCGAGGACTCCCGCCAGGCGCTGCCCGCTCGGCACGGGCCCGATGGGTCGGCCGGGCCGACGGTCCGCTGCGGGAACATCACCGACGAGGTCTACCTTCGCGCGCTGGACGAGTTGTTCTCCTTCGTCCAACGGTACGGTGAAGACCACCCCCCCGTCCCGGGGGAGGAGGAGATCCCGTTGAGGTACATGGTGGCTCTCCCGAGCTTCTACAAGCTCTACAACTGGACCATGGCTGGCGGCCAAGACCAAGCCTCCCAGGCGGCCTTCGCCCTCCCGGGGCCCCAAGACCGCGGCCGGACGACCACGGTCCTCGAATCGGGCTGGCGGGTGATGGACGAGGCTCTGACCAGCACCATCGACAGCGACCACGAGGAGGCCGCCGTGTTCCTCCTGCCCGATCCCAAGTCCCCCTACACCGGGGAGGAGATCGGCCGGTTCACCCTGGAGGCGCTGGAGGCCTACCAGGCTTGGGCTGAGGGCAACGCCACCTACCAGGTGTTCACCGGGGACAACGCGCCCCGCGTCGCCGTGAACATGCCCATCGCCCGAGCCCACGGGGCCACCTTGCTCCAGGAGGACATGGCTCGGATCCTACCGATCCTCCTGGCCGCGGCCACGACCATCGTCGCGCTGGCCTACCGGGACCTGCGGGTTGTCGGGGTGGCCTGGCTCACCGGCGCGGTCTCCCTCGTCTGGACGGGGGGCCTGATGGGGTACCTGGGCCTGCCCCTGGGACCGCTGACCCTGGCTGCAGCACCCGTCGGCCTCGCCTTGGGCCTGGTCGCCGCCGTGCGGTGGGCCTCGGACGTGCTCGGGCACATCGAGGAGGGCATCGATCCTGGCTGGGCCGCGGGCCTGGCAGGGGCCCAGGTCGGCGGGGCCTTCACCGTCGCCGGCGGCGCAGCCCTGATCACGGGCCTGGCCTACCGGGCTAGCCCCTCGCCGCTCTACGCCGAGGCGACCTTGGCTGTGGCCGTGGCCGCCGCGGTCCCGGCCGTGCTCGTCGTCGCGCTGGTCCCGGCCGCGCTGTCGCTCTGGGGGCTGCCGCCCGCCCGGCCCGGGCCACCCCTCCGTCCACGGCTCCTCCCGGCGCTGCGCCGATGGCTGGCCAAGCATCGCGTGCCGCTGGTCATCGTCCTGGTCCTCCTGGGCGGGACCGCCCTCGCCGCCACCCAGACCCTGACCGCCGAACCCCTGGCCTCACCCCCCCGCAACCTGCCCGAGGACGACCCCCTGCGCCAACAGCACGAGGCCGCCCTGGCAGCCTTCTACAACGTGCCGGAAGGCACCGCTGTCCCCCGGACCGACCTGGTCGTCATCCAGGGGGAGATCACCACGCCCGAGGCCCACGCCCACCTCGACGCGCTCAAGGCCAGCCTCCTCCGGGAGGCTGCCGGCGACGAGACCTTGCACATGAACAACAGCCGCAACCTCCCGGACATCATCCGGCTGTGGCTCCTGGTCCGGGACGGACCGGCCTCTGTGACCGCCAGCATCGCCGAGGGCCGCCTGACCGGCCCGCCGGCCGAGGAGGCCGACCGCTACCCCGAGACCCAAGCCGAGATCGAGGCGACCCTCGACGAGATGTTCGCCTCACCTATGGCGACCTTCGCCAGCCTGTCCGTCGACCATCCTGCTGACAGGATCACCGTCATCCCGGCCCCCATCCGTGTCACCGGCGTCCAGGAGGCCGACCATGCCTGGCAGCTCCTGCGCGATGCGACCGAACGGGTCGAAGCCCAGCGACCGGCCGGGGTGCACGTGGCCTTCGTGGGCAAGGCGCCAGCCAACCACCAGGTCGCCGAGAGCCAGCTCCCCTGGCTCTGGGTGATCCCCCTGGTCGGCCTGCCGGCGCTGACGGGTCTGGCCTACCTCCACACCAAGGACCACCGGACCGCCGGCCTGACCCTGGTCCCGCCGATCCTCTCGGGCTTGGGTGGCCTGGCCCTGCTCGTCCTCCTCGGCGACGGGTTCTCGCCCGACCTGGCGATCCCAGCCCTCCTGGCCGTGGTCAGCGGTGGTCCCGTGAGCTACTGGGTGGTGGCCCGTCGCGGCCCGCCGAGCCCGGGCGTGCCCGCCTGGCGCTGGACCGGTGCCGTGGTCGCCAACCTCCTGCTGGCCGGGTCCTTGGCGCTGTTCGTCCCGATCGAGGCCATCGGCTGGCCGGGGGTGCGGGAGCTCACCTTGCAGGGCCTGATGGTCGTCGGCGCCGTCGTGGTCGGCCTCGGCGCGTTGGCAGGCCTGGCAGCGGTCAGCCTGCTGGGGGAGCCCGATCAGTAGCTCTTGCCGAGGTAGATCACCTGGTCGGTGCGCGCCCCGCAGCTGATGCAACTGCCGGTCTCGGTGTCGGCCGGCACGATCTCGCCGTCCTTGGCCGTGCGCGGGAACCCGAGCACGTCCCGGTCGGCGTTGGTCTCGATGTCCTCGGCGCAGGCGTCCTCCCCGCACCACCACGTCTTCAGGACACCCATCTGGTGGCGGGCGTCCTCGACGGTCTTCACCGTGACCAGGCTATCCTCGAGCAGCTGGTCGGCCGCAGCCCGAAGCCGGGTCTTGAACGCCTCGAGCTGCTCCTCGACGGCCTCGACGACCTCAGCCTGGGGGACGACGACCTTGGCACCCTTGAGCACCTTCTCGGCGTGCTCGCTGGTCACCTCGACGTCGTCGTCGCGCCCGTCCCGGGGCACCAGGACGACGTTCCCGTTCTCCAGGTCACGGGGGCCGATCTCCAGGCGTAGGGGCACGCCCTTCTGCTCCCACTTGTTGTACTTGAAGCCGGCTGTCTCGTCGGTGTCGTCGAGCTCGACGCGCAGCCCGGCCTCGCGCAGGGTCTCAGCGGCGTCCTGGCAGGCGGCCATGACGTCGGCCTCGGTGTCCTCGAAGATGACCGGCACGATGGCCACCTGGATCGGCGCCACGTCCGGCGGGAGGCGCAGGCCCTGCTCGTCGCCGTGCAAGCCCACCAGGGCACCGACCAGACGCTCGCTCATGCCGTAGGTCGTCTGGTGGACGTGCTTGAACTCGCCCTCGTCGGCCTCGTAGGTGATGTCGTAGGGCTCGGCGAAGTTGGTCTTGTAGTGGTGGAAGGTCGCGCACTGGAGGGTCTTCCTCTCCGGCATCAGCACGTCGGCAGCGATCGTGTAGTGAGCGCCGGGGAACTTGTCCCACTCGGGACGCTGGGCCAGGATCGACGGCAGGCAGAGCTTGTCGGTCAGGTTCTCCCAGATCTCCAGGTCCTGGCAGATCTGCCGCTCGGCGTCCTCGTAGTCCTCGTGGGCCGTGTGGGCCTCGAAGAAGTGGATCTCCCGGACCCGCATGAACGAGCGGGTCTGCTTGGTGTCGTACCGGAAGACGTTGACGATCTGGAAGATCTTGAACGGCAGGTCGGTGTGGGCCCGGATCCACAGCGCGAACATCGGGTACATGGCCGTCTCGCTGGTCGGCCGGACCACCAGGGGCACCTCGAGCTCGTCGAGCCCGCCGTGGCGCACCCAGTAGACCTCGTCCTCGAAGCCCTTGATGTGGTCGGACTCCTTGGCGAAGAGGCTCTCGGGCACGAGCAGCGGGAACTCGACCTCGTCGTGGCCGGTGCGCGCCATCTCGTCCCGGGTGAACGTGTCGATGGCCCGCATGAGCTTGAGCCCGTAGGGCATCCAGACGTCCATGCCCTTGACCGGGTAGCGCTTGTCGATGAGGCCGGCATCCTCGATGATGTCGTTGTACCACTCGGAGAAGTTCTCGGTCTTCTTGCTCATCTGGGGCCCCTTGGCCGCCGGCATGCCGGGGGGTCTTGAAAAATGGTTGCCTTCCCCTCAGGCCGGCCTCGCTCCCCGGCCCCGGATGTCGCGGCCGCCGGGCTAGACCTCCGGGATCGGGAAGGGGAGCCTGGCCGGTAGGCGAGCCGGTCCCAGCGGTGTGCTCACGCTGCGGGGATCGTTCGGGTCGCTGCCGTGGACGACCTCGTGGCCATCCCCCTGGCCGTCGCCGTCGGTGTCGTAGGCCAACGGGTCGGTGCCATGGTGGTGCAGCTCCGCACCGTCCGTGAGACCGTCCTCATCGCTATCGTGGTCCAGGGGGTCGGAGCCGATGTCCACCTCGGCGCCATCGTCCAGAGCGTCGTCGTCGGTGTCAGCGTCGTGTGGGTCGGTGCCGATGGCGGCCTCCTCCTCGTCGAGCAGACCGTCACCGTCGCTGTCGGTCACCGTGGTCTCGTTGCCATCCCCACCGGTGTGGTTCCCGTCGTCGCTCCCGTTCCCATCGGTGGTCCCGTTGGCCGAAAGCCGCAGGTCGGCCGGCGTCAGGCTCGCCGAGCCGTCGGTGTCCGCGTAGACGAGGTCCCCGGGGGTCCAGGCCAGGTCGCCCTCGCTGTCGAGCCAGCGCCAGGCGTCGAAGGCCAACTCTGCCGGTGGCATGGTCGAGAGGCCGTTGTGGACGTCGCTGTCGCCGGCGGTGACCGTGCTGCCAGCATCCAGCCCGCTGAGCCGGACGTCCCCGGCCTCCACGGTCCCGGTCCCACCCACGTCGAGGTAGACGCGGTCCCCCAGGCCATGGGTCCCGTCGCCATCGGCGTCGTAGAGGTCCACCAGGGTGCCGTTGGGCATCGGGGTGTAGGGGTCGCCGACGTCGGGGTGGGTCGGGCCGACCTGTGTGCCCGGCGGCTGCTCGCCGGCTGCCGTGAGCCGGAGATCCCCGGCCGCTGTGGTCCCTTCACAGGAGGCGGCCCGCACAGCGTAGACTGGCTCCCCCGCCTCGTAGCGCCCCGATCCATCGTGATCGACGGTGCACAGGCTCTCGAACGGCTGGCCGGCGAGCAGCGGGCTGAGATCCCCGCTGGCCAGGTCGACCACCGTGCCGAACGTCGCCGGGCCGAGGAGGTCATGGAGGCGCACGTCGGCGGCGGTCGGGTGGCCATCGAGGTCGGCGTCCAGGTAGGCGGCGTCGCCGTGGCTCCAGCGCCCGTCGCTATCGGCGTCCACGGCCGCCCACGAGGGGATCTCGAAGCCGGCTGGCGGGGCCCCCGAGAGGCCGTTGCCCAGATCGTTGTCGCCGCTGGCCACGGTGCTCCCCGCATCGGGGCCGCTGAGCCGGATGTCCCCCGCGTTCACCTCCCCCTTGGGAGCGAGATCGATGTAGACGCTGTCCCCGAGCGTGTAGCCAGCGTCCCCGTCAGCATCGTAGAGATCGACGGTCCCATCGAGCTGGGTGAGGGGCTGGCCGAGGTCGCTGTGGCTGGCGGCCACCTGGGTGCCGGCGTCGGCAACAGCGGACTGGGTCAGGCGCAGATCGTTCGCTTCGACCTGGCTGCAGGGCTGGCTGGTGGCGTAGATCGTCTCGTTCCTGTCCCGGTGCGCATCGCGGTCCTCGTCGGTGAAGCAGAGCGCCTCGAACGGCTGCAACCGGTCGATCTCGTGGGCGACATCCGTGTCGAGGGGCCCGACCTGGGAGGCCGAGGCGGCGCCGGTGACCGAGAGGATGCGGCCATCGGCCGGGGTCACCGACCGGGAGGCATCCGCGTCGAGGTAGACCCCGTCCGGGGCGCTCCACCGGCCGTCCCCGTCGGTGTCCAGCGCCTGCCATGCATCGACCTCGAAGCTGGCACGTGGGGCGGTGGCCAGGCCGAGGTTGACATCGGCGTCCCCTGCGGTCACGCGGGTCTCCTGGCCACCGGCCAGGCGGAGGTCCCCGGGGGAGACCGCGTCGTCGCCATCGAGATCGGCGTAGAGAGGATCCCCCATGGTGTGCGTGCTGTCGCCGTCAGCATCGTGGTAGGTCACCGTCGAAGCTGTCGGGAACGCGGTCGATGGCTCCCCGAAGTCCGGGTCGGAGGCGCGGACCAGGGAGAAGGCCCGTGCATGGGCCTCCGGGGTCAGCCGCAGGTCGAGCACTTGTACGGAGCCGCAACCATCGGTCCCCGCGTAGACAGCCTCGCCGGTGTCGTACGCGCCAGAGCCATCGTCGTCGACGAAGCAGAGATCGGTGAAGGGGCTCACGCCAGGTAGCGACCAGCTGAGGTGGGGCGCGTCCACCGTCAGCGTGGTCCCGTAGCCCGGGTCGGTGTCGCCAGCCAGGCTCGGTGGGACAGCAGCGACCATCAGCGCCACGATCGCCAGGACGGTCATGGGCTTGATCAGGGCGCTGGGGGTGTGCTCTGTCGTCTGCATGGTGCCTCGACGCCTCCTTAGGGCCATGGAGCGAACAGCTTCGTGTGCCTTCAAGGGTCCGGTCTCCTCGACCGCCCTCGCGGTCAGCGTCAGCAGCTTTTTCAGCGCCGTCACGCCTGCCCGATCGCCGCGATGATGACTGAATCCAATGCTGAGCTCGCGATGATGAGGCTTGGACTGAGCGGCGTCCCCTTCCATCCCTCCTGGGGCATCGACGGACCGACGCATATTGACAAGAAATGTTTTCTAATGGTACGGTCTCCAGGGGTCCATGCCTCCAGGCGCCCCTGACAGCGTCCGCCTGGTCACCGACCCGGTGGCCGCCGAGCAACTGATCCATCCTCTCCGGGCGCGGATCCTGTCCAAGGCCACCGAGCCGACCTCTGCGGCCGAGCTCGGCGATCGGTTGGACGAGCCCCGCCAGAAGGTCAACTACCACGTCAAGAAGCTCGCCGAGGCCGGCCTCCTGGAACCCGCTGGCCAGCGCCAGGCCCGCGGTTTCACCGAGCAGCTCTACCAAGCCACCGGCAAGGCCTACCTCTTGGCCCCCGACGTCCTGGGACCGGCCGCTCCCCGGGCCCGCGAGGTGACCGACCGCTTCAGCGCCGCCTACCTCTTGGCGCTCACCGGCCGTACCCAGAGCGAGATGGCCCAGGTGCTGGCCGAGGCCGACGCCGCCGACCAGCGCGTGGCCACCCTCTCCATGGACACCACGATCCACTTCCCCGACGCCCAGGCCCGAGCGGCGTTCGCCCGGGCCCTCCAGGAGACGATCACGGACCTCGTCGCCCGTTTCTCCGCGCCGGACGCCGAGACCAGCCGACCTTTCCGCATGGTCCTGGGCATGCACCCCGTCCCAGCTCGACCCCAGGAGGAGACCCCATGACCGACGAGAAGCCCAAGCACAGCGGACGACGCATCGACGACGAGATCACCATCCAAGCACCCCCGGACACCGTGTGGGCCGCCTGGGCCGACCCCGACGAGCTCGCCCGCTGGTTCGTCGACCAGGCCTCGGGCACCGCCACGCCGGGCGAGGAGATGGTCTGGGCCTGGGAGGCCTACGACCTCGAGCAGCGGCTGAGCGTGGTCGAGGCCGACGAGGGCCGGCACCTGGTCCTGGAGGTCGCCTGGGGGGAGGGGACCCCCACGCTGATCGAGGTCACCGTCCACCCCGAGGCGGGCGGGACCCGGCTGCGCCTGGTCCATTCCGGGTTCGACGAGGATGCCGGTTGGGACGGCGAGTACGAGGGCGCGCGCTCGGGCTGGACCAACGCCCTGGCCCACCTCAAGGTCTACCTTGAGGAGCACCCGGGTCAGGACAAGGCAACCTTCGATGCCTTCCAACCTGCCAGCTACGCGTTGGAGGAGCTCTTCGAGCTGACCCGCACCCCCGAGGGTCTGGCTACCTGGCTGGGGGAGGCCCAGGGGCCGATCGAGGCCGTCGGCGACCCGGTCCGCATCGATCTGGAGCACGGGGGGAGCCTGACCGGCCACGTCGTCTCGATGACCGGTTGGGAGACGGCGGTCACCTGGGAGGAGCTCGACGGCGTGCTCACCTTCCAGGCCTTCCCCGGGGAGGGTGACATCGAGCAGGGCCAGCGGATGATCGGCCTCCGGGTGACCTCCTGGGGCCACGCCGACAGGCTCGGCGTCCAGGGCAAGGCCCTGGAGGCCGCCCTGGCGCGCTTGGTCGACCGCCTGTCGTCGGGGACCATCCAAGGGAACGCTTAAGCTGGCCGGGGCCTCCCAGGGGCCATGACGACGCCTGGGAGGACCAGCCTGGCCGCCATGCTCCTCGTGAGCCTGACCGCCTTGGCCGGCTGCGTGGGCTCCCCGACGCTCGAAGCGGCCGACACTGCTGGAGCTGAGGTTCAAGCGCCTGTTAGCCTGTCCGATGCGACCGTCACCCTGACCGGGTGCCGGGAGTGGCACACCGTGTTCTCGGCATCGGCCGACGGGTTCCAGGACGACGTCCCCGAGGGCTTCGAGATCGCCACCACCGACCCGACGGGCCAGACCGTCGACGTGCTCGTCTTCATCGCCTGGTGCCATCGCGCTGAGGTCGCAGGTCCCGCGGGGACGACAGTGGCCACCGACATCACTGGCACGGGGCCGGAGGCCATCGGCCGGTTCGAGATCCTCCTGCCCGTGATCCCACCCGACGATCTGATCGACGAGGCCTACCTCTTCGATTGGATCAGCCTCGGCTCTGGGGTCAGCCTCCCGGCCGTCACCGACCTCTACCGCGCCTGGGGTCTGCCGGAGGACCAGGTCCTCGACGGGCGCTTCCACCGCCTGGCCACGCTCGACAGCCCGACCGTGCTGTCCGAAGGCCTCACGTTCACCACCGACGAGGCCGCCTACCGTGTGGACTCGACCGTCCGGCGCGACGCCGGGGCGTTCCAGCCCGAGCTCTCACGGCTCTGGACCACCGCCAGCGGCCAGGTCACCGGGGCGATCGTCGTGGAGAGCAGCGCCTCGGAGACCGTGGGCCTGGGCTCGGCGACCTGGACCTACCAGGGCCCCGACGACGACGTGCCGCCGGTCGTCCAGGGCATCAGCCACACGGTCCGCGGCGTCACCGAGACCCTGACCTACCAGGCCTTGGACCGCTGAGGTCCCCGCGGTCCCCCGCAAGGGCCTTGGGCCCCCGGCGGGTTCCTGGGGTCGATGAGCGAGCCCGTCGAGCTGGCCAACGCCGACGACAACGTGTGCTTCGCCTGCGGTCCCGACAACCCCATGGGGCTCCAGCTGACGTTCCACCGGGAGGGCGAGGTGGTCTGGACCGAGGCCGAGCCGTCCAAGTGGTGGAGCGGCCACCCGGGGGTGGTCAACCCAGGGATCCTGCTGGCCATCCTCACCGACAGCGTCGTCTGGGCAGCCAGCGAGCTCATGGGCTGCGTGCCGCTGGTCCCCGAGAAACGCGATCTCGTCCTCCACGATGCCAGCATCCACACCCCGTTGCGCGCCGAAGCCAGGATCGTCGAGGACCTCGGCGAGCACCGCAAGGCCATCCGTGCCGAGATCACCCAGGCCGGCGAGACCCGCGCGGTGCTGGAGGCCGTGGCCCAAGCCGTGACCCGGCAGCGGTTCGAGGCCGCCCGGCCCTTGGTCGAGATCCCGGACAGCCTGGAGGGTTGGTTCATCGAGGAAGCCGCCACGGGGCCCGCCTGAGGCCGGCTCGGCCGGTCATCCGAGCTGCTGCCAACGGGCCACGCCGACCCGCGGCGGATCACCGTCGAGCATCACCAAGCGCGGTCCCTCCTCGGGCAACATCCGGTTGAGGTCGGTGACCAAGGTCTGCACGTCGATGCGGTGACCCAGATAGCGAGGTTCGATGTGGTGCCAGGCCCCGTCGACCTCGACCTCCACGAGGACCGGGTGCTCGAGGCCCGGTTCCACGGCCGGGTCAGCCTCCCAGTACTCCCGGACCCGTCCCAGAGGGAGCTCGTCGTAGCACAGCGCGGCCAGCTCGCGGACGCACCGCGTGTAGGTGCCCTCGCCCGGCAAGGGAGGTCCCACGTCGTCGGGGGACCACGTCCGCTCCTCGTCGACCATGGGTTCCGGTGTGGGAGCCTCGGCGCGCCGCCTGGCCTGGCTCCTCCGGCGGGAGGCCCAGATGGCGACCAGGATCAACAGGAGCCCGGCGCCCAGGAGGACCAACCCCAGGCCAACGGTGGTGGAGACCATCGGTGGTCTGGCTGAGATGGCCGAGGGGCAAAACCGTACCGGTCTCTCCCCTCGCCCTTGCCGGTCCCTGGCAGGCAGCCGGGGCCTAGACGTCGTCCAGCCCCGGCCACGCCGGGGCCGGTGCAGAGGGCATGTCGGCGTCGAACGCCAGCTGGTAGATCCCACCGTTGCCGTCCCACACCGTGAGCGAGCCGTCGGGGGCCGCGAGCACGTCCTCGACGTTCGGGCCGCCGGCATCGGGGTGGGGGGCCGGGCTGGCACGGTCCGGGACGAAGTGGCCGACGGCGCGTGGGGTGCTGATGTCGGTGATGTCCACGGCCCACAACCCACCGTGGTAGTTGGTGACGAACATCGTGTCGTCGACGACCTCGAGGTAGTGGGTCGAGAACATCAGGCCCGGCCAGTCCCGGGGTTGGACCGGGATCGTCCACCGGGCGACCTCCTCAGGGGACGTCGGGTCGGTGGTGTCCAGGATGTAGATGATGCCGCTGGGCAGCTCCTCGCGCTCGCCGACCTCCTGGCCGGCCAACGTGTAGTGGGTGCCATCGCGGACATCCTCGAAGGTCAACGTCTCGTGGATGCTGCCTCCGAGCGGGCTGTCGTGGCGCCAGTGCCCGATCTGCTGGGGGACCCTGGGCTCGGTCATGTCGTAGATGGCCACGCCGTCGTTCCAGTTGGATAGGTAGGCCAGCACCTGGCCGGTGATGGGGTGCTTGCGCATTTCCACGTCGATGTGACCGTTGAGCGCCGGGGACTGGACGCCGGGTGCCTGGATGACCGTCAGGGGAGCCAGCCGGCTGCCGCCCGGCGTGTCGATGATCTCGTAGAAGGTGTAGTAGCTGGCCTCGTGGACCAGGTTGGTCACGCTGCTCATGGCGTAGACCGTCCCGTCGATCAGGGCCGAGCTGACGCTGTGAGGCCCGATGACCGGTTGCGGCGAGACGTCCTCGAGGGTCGGCTCGGTCGGATCCTCGAGGCTCACCATGACCAGGCTGGGTGCCAGGGGCAGGTACTGCACGGGCCCGGCCTCCCGGGTCTCCCCGGTGCAGAAATCGGTCCAGGTGGGCTGAACCTCGACGTGATCCTCGCCCTCGACGGTGACGATACCCTCGGCGTCCACCGAGGTCCCGGCGACCGGTGGGGCCTGGGGGTCGCGCCCGGCGAAGTAGAGCGGGTAGGCGCCGACCAGGGCGTGCTCGCCGTCGGCGCTGATCGTCGCATCCCACACCGCCACGTTGGGCATGGCGTACTCGCCGAGCATCTTGGGCTGGGTGGGGTCGGTGACGTCGGCGACGATGAAGGCCATCTCGCTTCCCAGGCTGTTGACGACCGCCAGCCGCTGCCCGTCGCTGTTCTCGGCGACGCCGCCGCAGCCCATGCCGGTCGTGGTCGAGCCGAAGAACTCCGTGACCAGGGGATCGTACCCGAGGACCTCGAAGTTGGCCGTCGTCAGGTTCTCGTGCTGAGCGTAGTCGGCATGGTCGTGATCCTCGCCCCAGGGGACCGATCCGTTCCACCACTCGCCCGGCACGCCGGATGCGGCAGCGGGGTCCAGGGGGTCGTCGCGGCCATCCTCGCCACCGATCGAGAGGCAGCCGGCGGTGAGCAGGGAGATCGTGAGCGTGAGCGCTAGGGCCCTCAGGCCAGCCATGACCTTGAGCCGGCGGTCCCGGGTTTAAGCGTTGCTGTGGCCCGGTTGACCGCGGGCCCCTCGCCAACGCCCGATCCCCCAGGCGATCGTCCCGAAGAGCAGGCCCCAGACGAGCCCGATCCCCACAGCGCCGCCGAACAGCTCCAGGCGGTCGCCCACGGTCACCGGGTCCCCGAGGTCGGCCGCGTAGCCCGCGTTGGTCTCGGCCAGCACGTGGGCCAGGAGACCGTGGACCCCGCCCGTCAGCACGCCAGCGGTCAGGCCGACGGCCCCAAGCATGAGGATCGGCCGGGGAAGCTTCCAGGCCCAGGCCGCCCAGGCCCAGGCGACCCCGACGATCGTCCACAGGATGGCCTCGGACCACGCCGGGAACCAGCCGGTCACCGAGCCCAAGCCGATCACCAGGCCCGGCAGGGCCAGGAGGCCCAGCTTGCGCCAGGGCCAGCCGCGCGTCACGCTAGCACCTCCGGGGTCGATGTCAGGTTCCAGGCCAGGCCCGTGACCTCGTGGGCCAAGCCCCCGGTCACCGGCGGGCCGCCGGCGCTGCCGTCGTACGTGAAGGCCACCGATCCCGCCCCGATGGTGCTCGAGGCTTGGCTGGTCCGCAGGGCGCTGCCGGTCAGCGCCGCCTGGCCGTCGGTGAACCAGACCCGCAGCGTGCTGGCGTCGAAGGAGCGCCCGGAGGCTTCGATGGTGGTGTCAAGGGTGTAGGTGCCGTCGGGGACCGGCACCTCGGTGTGGGAGGAGGCCGCCGCCGGGGTCAGGGTCTGGTCTACGACGATCTCGCTCTCCTCAAGCGCCCCGGCCAGACCCCAGCTGGACAGCACGGTGGCCAGGTGCGGGTCGGCGGTGTACCGCTCGATGATCAGCACGTCGTCGTGCTCGTCGTCGAGAGCCTCCGGCGGCTGGACGTGCAGCTCGAGGACCACGTCCAGAACCGGTGCGGCCATCTCCTGGCCGTCCGGCAGGGTGCCGGCCTGGCAGGCGGAGACGACGAAGCTCAAGGTGGTGGTCTCGCCGGCCGGATCCTCGCCGATGAGCGTGAAGCCCTCGGGCACCAGCGGCTGGAGGTCGGCCACGCGACCCGAGAAGGCCAGGTGCTGCTGGTGGCAGCCGCTGAACGAGATCGTCTGGCTGAGCTCCCGGCCGTCGGTCGAGCCGGGGGCTCGGGTCGGCGGGTCGGGGCCTTGCTCCCCAAGGCATCCGGTGAGGCTCACGCTCGCGAGCAGGACGGCCATGGCCATGATGCCTGGCCTCCATCGGGGGTCCATGGCCTGGGGAGCCATCGGTGGGCCTTGAGCTCACCGGGAGCCTCGCTGACGGTCCCCGCCCTTTCAAATACCCAACGGTCGCTGGGAGGGGTGTGGACGAGGTCGACGGTCGGATCGTCGCCAGGCTTTACCAGGACCCCCTGGCCAGCATCGCTGACCTGTGCGAGACCGCCGGGCTGACCCGGAACGCCGTCAAGGCCCGGTTGGACCGCCTGCAGGAGGCCGACATCCTCCGAGGCTTCGCCACGATCCCCAATGCGAGCCTGTTCGCCAAGACCGACATCGTCGCCGTCTACGGGGTCCCGGAGGGCGGGAACCCAGCCAGCCAGCACGTCCTGGCCATCGACGACGTGTTCGAGATGACGATCAACCACGACGGCAAGCTGGCCGCGCTGATACGGCTCGACGACCCGTCGGACGGGACACCGACCGAGCTCGACCGCCTGATGGGCGCCCCACCGGAGCGGACGTTCGTCCGGGAGGCCCCACCCCTGGACCCGCCGGGCCCGGTGCTCTCCCCTCGCCAGTGGCGGGTCATCGAGGCCATGCTGGAGGACCCACGGGCGAGCACCGGGACCCTGGCCGAGGCCGCTGGCTTGAGCCGGAAGGTCGTCCGACGTCTCCGCCCGGCGCTGGTCCAGGGGCGCCACGTCACGATCCAACCCATCCTGCTCCTCAACCGGGCCGTCGGCGGCACCCTGTTCGAGATCTACGCGCAGGGTCCAGCCGCAGCGGAACCGGCGACCCTCCAGCAGGTGCTCGGCCCAAGCTGGCCGCTGGATCGGCTCGAGGAGCCCGTCGGCGTGCTGGTCATGGCCCAGGCGACCAGCTTGGGCGAGGCCGTGGCGGCTCGCAACCGCGTGGCCCAGCTCCCCGGCATCGAACACGCCGAGCTCATCCTGGCGCAAGACCACGCCTGGGATCCCGACATGATCCGAGCGGCTTGCCAGGCCAAGCGGGCCGACGCCGAGGACCACCGCCGCCGAGCCGGCAAGGGCCGCTGACCGCAAGACCCATACCCACCTCCCTCCTGGGAGCCCCATGGGCCTCTCGGCGCTCCGGAAGGTGCTCGACCCGCAACCGTGCCACCTGTCCGAGCTGGCTGGCCAGACCGTGGCCGTCGACGCCAACAACCTGCTGTGGACCTTCGTGACCGGTATGGCCCGCGGTGGCCAGCCCGAGGGTCCCCACGGCCGGCCGATCAGCCACGTCATCGGCTTGGTCAACCGCGTCAGCCTCTACGCCGGACACGGCTTGCGGAGCGTCTGGGTCTTCGACGGCGAGCAACCGGGGCTCAAGGAGGACACCCTGGCCGAACGCCAGGCCAAGATCCAGGCTGCCCGCGAGGCCGGAGACGAGGTGGCCGGTACCCGGCTCGAAGGCTTCCAGATGGACGAGGCCAAGGCCCTGCTCGACGCGCTCGGCGTACCCTGGCTGCAGGCCCCGGCCGAGAGCGATGCCCAATGCGCCCACTGGGTCCAGGAAGGTACCGTGGACGCTGCGGTGACCCAGGACTACGACGCCGCCCTGCACGGCTGCCCGGTCACCTACCGGAACCTCAAGGCCACCGGCCGCCGAAGCCCGGAACGCATGGCCCTGGCCCCCGCCCTGGAACGCGAGGGGATCACCCGCGAGCAGCTGGTCGACGCCGCGATCCTGATCGGCACGGACTACAACGACGGGATCCACGGCGTCGGGCCCGTGACCGCCCTCAAGCTCGTCAAGCAGCATGGCGACCTCTGGGGGGCGCTCGAGGCCCGAGGCGCCCAGATGCCCCACGCCGAGGCTGTCCGCCGGCTCTTCCTAGACCACAAGGTCGACACCGACGCCACGCCCCGGTTCGAGCCCCCGGATGTCCCCGCGACCACCGAGCTCCTGGCCCAGCACGGGCTCTCCCCTGGCCGGGCCCAGCAGGTCACCGCCGCCCTGAGCAAGCTCTGACAGCTGGGGCGACCGAACCCTTTTGGCACCCTCGGCGATGGCCGCTGCAGTGCTCGACCAGCTCTGGGTCCTGGCCATCGGGTTCGGTCTAGGTCTCTCCCTGGCCGCCCCGCCCGGTCCTATCCTGGCCCTAGCCGCCGAGCGGGCCGTGCGCCGTGGCTTCTGGCCAGGGGTGGCCGTCCCCCTGGGCGCCAGCACCGGCGATGCGACCCAAGCGGTGCTGATGGGCTTGGGCGTGCTTCCGCTGATCGCCAGCTACCCGAACCTGCTAGCCGGGCTCAACGTCGGCGGGGCCCTGCTGCTCTTCTGGTTCGCCTGGATGGCCTGGAAGGCCGCTCAAGCCGGTGCTCAAGCCACCGAACCTGGCCCGGACGAGGTCAGCGGTCCCCTGGGCGGGTTCGGCTCCGGGTACGCCCTGGCCTTGACCTCCCCGTACAACTTCGCCTGGTGGATCGGGGCCGGGACGGCCTTGTTCCAGGACTACGGCCCCATGCTGTTCGTCGGGTTCTTCTCGGCGCTGGTGGTCTGGAGCATCCTGTTCGTCGCCGTGGTCATCTGGGCCGACGATAGGATCGAGGGGCTGGTCACCTGGGTCAGCTACGCTAGCGCGTTCATCCTGGTCGGGTTCGGCGGCGTGATCCTGTGGCAGGCCGCCAGGACCTGGCTTTGAGCCGGCTCACGGGATCGTCAACGGCACCTCGAGGCTCGTCGACGCCAGGTCCCGCTCGATGACCGGCAGGTCGAGGCGACCGTCGTACAGGTTGGCCCCGTAGAAGCTGCCCTGCACCTCGGTCCACCGATCGCTGGCCGAGATCACCAGGCGGAGCTGGCTGCCGGCCTCGATCACCGAGTCCTGGGGGTGGAACCTGAGCTCGTAGACCACGCGCTCGTCCTCGGCCACCGGCTTGGGGTCGTCCAAGCCGTCCTTGTGCCGCACCGAGAGGTACCCGCTGTTCAACCACCGATCCTGGCCGTCCTCGCCGACGACGTAGAGGTTGGCGGCCACGTGCCCGTCGATCTCCTCGTCGGGGTCCGGGTAGAGGCCGTCGAAGAGCTCGAGGTCCAGGGTCAGGGTCGGCCAGCCGCTGATGCGCAGCTCCTCGGAGAGGGCCTGGCTCTCGAACACCAGCTGGGTCGCGACCTCGCCCGTGTCCGCGTCGGGGACCGGGGCTGGGGTGTTGTTGCGGAGGAAGGCTTCGTCGTTCTCGCGGAAGGTCAGGGGCGGGTCCAGCTCGCCGGGATCGTCTCGGACGAGCTCGCCGAGGCCCAGGTGGAAGCTCACCGCCTCGGCATCGGCCGGTGGCCAGGTGGTCTCAGCGCGCCAGGCGCCCTGGTCGTCCTGGACCTGGACCGGTGGCAGGCGATCCAGGATGCCGTTCTCGCGGCCGAGCAGGTGGTGGTCGTACCAGGCGTGCACGATGGTTCTCCAGTCGTCCCGGGCCGGTTCGTCATCGTACCCGTTGTCGGGGAAGGCGTGGCTCCACTGGCCGAAGATGGCCCGCTTCTCCGTGGGGAACCGGTCCCACATGTCCCGGATGGCCACCTGGCGCACGTTCCAGTCCTGGAGCCCGTGGACGTACAGCACGCTGGTGCCGTCGATCCGGTGGACCAGGTCCCGCAGCTCGCGCTCCTGCCAGTAGGGGCTCCAGTCCCCGGTGTGACCCGGATCCACGGTGAGCATCTCGGGCTGGCAGCTCCACCGGTCCGGGTACTGAGCTAGGCCCTCGACCGTGGTCGGGGGCTGCACGCCCTCGCTGGCAGCGTACCCGGCGTTCCCGGTCAGGGTGTGCAGCGTGAACGGGACCCCGTCGTAGTAGTTCCACTCGTACTGACCGGAGACGCTGGCCACCGGGACGATGGTCGCTAGGCCGGGTGGGGCTAGCACGGCGGTCCCGATCTGGGTCTCGGCTCGGTAGCTCCGGCCGTACATGCCGACCTTGCCGTTGGACCAGGGCTGCTCGGCCAACCACTGGACCGCATCGTAGCCGTCCTGGCGCTGCTGCTCGCCGGTCTGCTCCAGGCACCCGCCGGATTCACCGGTGCCGCGCACGTCCAGGAAGACCACGGCGTAGCCCCGAGGCACGAAGGTGTCGATCAGCCAGGCGTAGTCCGGGTTGGAGGGTGGGCTGGCCGGATCGGCGGGATCCTCACGCCCGTCGTACCCCTGGTACGGCGTCATCACGAGGATCACCGGTGCACGCCAGCTCGCCGGCGCGTCGGGCCGCCACAGCTTGGCGAACATCTCGGCCTGGTCGCTGCTGCTCTCGATCCAGGCGGTCTCGGCCGGCAGCGCCTCGAAGCGGGTCTCCGAGAGGCCCACAGGCTCGGTGCTGGCGGGGTCCACGGTCTCCTCGGTGGCCAGGCAGCCAGCCAGCCCGGTGGTGAGCAGGAGAACGACGAGCCCGAGCGCGCGGGGACCTCCCATGCCCGGCCATCGCTGGCCAGGGGTCTTAACCGTTCTGTGCCACCGATGGTCCAACCTCAGACACCGCGGTCTCGCAAGGTTCCTAAGCCACATCCTCGCTTGGTCTCCGTGGCGCGGCCCGAGGCGCTCACCCTGGACCTGTTCGGCACCCTGGTGGACTTCGAGGTCCAGCGCGACGAACCGCCGTTGGTGGCCGACCTCCTTGCCGAGGAGGGCTTGGATCTCGACGAACAGCTCGTGCTCGACACCTGGCTCCGCGCCAGCCTGGACGAGCGGGCCAGGCGGCCGTTCCGCACCGTCCGCGTGGCTCTGGTCCGAGGGGCACGGGACATGGCCCAGGGCCTCGGGCTTGAGATCGACCCCGAGGCGTGGGCCACCGCGCTCGAGGATCGTTGGGCCGCCTCGCCCCTTCACGACGACGTGGCCGGGTCCCTGGACCGGCTGGACACCGCCGGTGTCGCCTACGGCCTGGTCACCAACCTGGACCGGTCGGTCCTCGACCGGGTCCTGGCGACCACCGGCCTGGGGGCGCGGATCGAGGTGGCTGTCTGCAGCGAGACCGCTCGGGCCTACAAGCCTCACCCCCGGCCGTTCCACCTGGCCCTGTCTCAGCTCGGGGTCGAGGCGAGCACCGCCGTCCACATCGGGAACTCCCGGACCGAGGACCTGCCTGGGGCTCGCGCTGCCGGGATGGGGTGCCGCTTGGTACGAGGGGAGCACGGGGGGTTGGCCCAGGCCCTGGACGCGATCCTGGATCCCGCCTAGGCGTGGGGATCCTCGGGCCCGGTCGCCCGCGTGATCAGATCCGTGGTCGAGGACCACCGCTCGTCGGGGACCGGCCAGGCCTCGAGCTCCTTGAGCGCCTTGCTGAGCAAGCCCATCAGCCGGTGGTACTCGAGGGAGGAGAGCTGGGCCCGGCCCACCACGCGGCGCAAGGCCAGGAGGGTCGGGAGGATCTTGTGATCCCGGAACCGGCAGCGACGCGCCAAGGCCTCGGCGTGGAGGAGCATCCGTTCGACCTCGGCGTTGGTGGCTGCCTTGGGGGCCGGCGGTGGGGCTCGGCTGCGCCCGGCGATCTCGTAGAGCGCGACCGCGGCGGCGTGGGAGAGGTTCATGCTCGGGTAGGCCGGGTGGACCGGGATCTCGCAGACGATGTCCAGCGCGGCCAGCTCGTCGTTGTACAGCCCGTAGTCCTCCCGCCCGAACACGAGAGCGGTCCGCTGGTCCATGCGCGGGAGCCGAGCGGTCAGCTGGGGGAGGGTCAGCCCGTCGCGGAGGTGGTCGTTGGGATCGTCGCTGGTGATGGCGGTGAAACCGACGGTGACGTCGCAGGTCCCCAGGGCTGTGGCCAGGTCAGGGACCCGGTCGGCCTGGTCCAACAGATCCTCGGCGTGGACCGACATGATGCGGGCTGGGTCGGTCAGCTCGATATCGCCGATGATCACCAGGTCGCTCACGCCGAAGTTGGCGCACACCCGGGCCACCGAGCCGACGTTGGCGGCGTACCGGGGTTCGACCAGCACGACCCGGAGATCGGGTCGGTCTTCCTCACCGGGGGGTTCCAGGCTCACGCGGGTCCCATCTGTAGCCGGGGGAAAAGGGTTACCCGGGCGGGCTTGCGCCGTCCGGTTCCGCCAAGGCTAAGGTTGGCCCCACCTAAACGGTCCCACGATGACGCGCTTCCTGGTGGGGTGGGATGGATCCGAGGCCTCCGACGGCGCCCTGGAGATGGCCGGCGAGATGGCCCAGGCGGGGGACGAGCTCCTGGTGGCCACGGTCATCCCCGGTCGGCTCAAGGATCGCTCCTTCCTGCAGATGCTCTTCCCGCAGGTCGAGATGCCCGAGGCGGTCAAGGCGAACTCGTACGAGGACAACGCGATGGGCCGTCTCGAGGACCGTCTGGCCAAGCTGGAGACCAGCGCTGAGCTCCGCACGGCGGTGCGGGCCGGCGATCCGGCCGACGAGCTGCTGCACCTGGTCAGCGACGAGGATGTGGACCACCTGGTGGTCGGGTACAAGTCCTACGAGACGAACCTGCCCTACCACGTCGGCTCGATCGCAGAGAAGTTGATCCGGTACTCGACGGTGCCGATCACGGTCTATCGGCCGAAACCAGTTCTTGCTGACTGAGCTGCTGCTCGACCTTGGCCCGGCGCTGCTTGAGCTCCTGGACGATGCGCTGGTAGCCCTCGTTGCTCAGCTCTCCGAGGCCTAGCTTCACGTTGGCTCGTTGGAGCTGCTGGTTGAGCGTCTTGAGCTTGCCCTGGAGCTCGGCGATCCGGGGGTCCATGTCGCGCTTGACCACGTCATCGCCCTGGTCGAACGGGATCCGTCCGTCCAAGGAGGTGCCACCCGTCCCCATGGGGTCAGGACGCTCGCGGTCGCCGTAGACCTCCCCGGGGAGAGGGATCTTCTTCTCTGGGCGCAGGAAGGCGCGGTTGCCCACCATCTGGCTGGCCCACAGGATCCCGATCCCGGCGGCGATCATGAGGATCGGTGTGCTGGTCCAGCCGTCAGCGATGCCGGCGTACAGAGCGAACCCTGTCAGGCCGCCACCTGCGAAGGCGATGAACTGGCCTAGGCGCATCCACCAGCGCCCTGGCTCATCATGAGCCCCGTCGGTCACGTCCCTTCGTTCGGCCGGTCAGCGTAGAAAAACCTTCTGGTCCTGCACCTCCACCGGTTGGGCCCTCCTCGCCCGGGGTCACCAGCAGACGGCTGGGGTGCAGGGGGGACGGCGGCGGCCGGTTCGTGTCGGCCGGTGGCCGTGCGTGGCCGACACTTGAGCCATGCGTGGCTGCCGGGCGTCGTCCCTTGGGCCGTGGAAGCTGAGACACGGCTGGAGGCCGTGTCGAGAGCGGCCGAGCTTGCTCGGCCAGAAGGTTCTTCCCGATGGCCGGCAGGGTCAGATGACCGAAGGGAAAAGCTGGTTCGGTGGTCGGTGCCGGCCGGGGATACCGGGCGGCCGGCACTTGGGTCATGGGTCGCTGCCGGCCATCGTTTCTTGATGCGTGCACGAGGTTCTTCCCGATGGCCGGCAGGGTCAGATGACCCAGAGAAAGAAGCTGGTGCAGAGCAGAGGGGGAGATTCGAACTCCCGTCCGAGGATCTGCAGTCCCCTGCCTAACCACTTGGCTACCTCTGCTGCGTGTGCAGGGCCCGCCACCGCAGGCTTCCGTTATGGCTTTTGCGCGACACATCCGGGCCCGGGCGAACCGGGCGCGGGCGACAACCTCTTACCTTCCTCCTCCATCGGAGGCCCGAAGGGTGTGGGTCGAGCCTTGCCGGGTGACTGGGTCGAGTTCTCGTGGGATGGCGACCGCGTGCAGGGCCTGGCAGGCGAGCCGATCGCCGTGGCCCTCTGGCGGGCTGGCATCAGGACCCAGACGCGCAGCATCAAGTACCACCGAGCCCGGGGCCCCCAGTGCTTCTCGGGCGGGTGCCCGGGGTGCATGGTGCGCGTCGACGGGGTCCCCAACGTCCGCGGGTGCCACCAGCCGCTCGAGGCCGGCCTCGAGGTGTCAAGCCAGATCGGGCGCCCGTCGGCCGCCCGCGACGTGTTCTCAGTGGTCGATCGGGTCTTCAAGCGGTTCGACCACGAACGCGACATGGTCCGCCCGGCACCGGTCCGAGCGGTCTACGAGGCAGTGGCGCGCCGCATGGCTGGGTTCGGCCAGCCCCCGACGGGGACGGTGGACGTGGCCGACGGCGAGCAGATCAGCTGCGATATCCTGATCGCCGGCGGTGGACCAGCAGGCCTGGCCGCTGCCCACGAGGCCAGCCGCAACGACGCCGAGATCCTCCTGGTCGATCCCGGGCCCCCGGGCGGCAGCCTGCTGCACACCCCCGGGCCGGTGGCCGGTGGGAGCTACGGGACCAGCCCTGGACCGGAGCTCGCCGACGCGCTGACCGAGAGCCTACCCGATCCGGCTCGCATCCTCGAGGGCCGCGTCTTCGGTCTCTACCCCGAAGCTGCCGGGGTCGTGGCCCGCACCGACGAGGGGTGGCACGCCCACCGGATCACCGCCGACCAACTGGTCCTGGCTCCAGGTGCTCGGGAAGGCGCCAGCCTGGTCCCCGGCAACGACCGGCCGGGGGTCCTGGGGGCCCGAGCGGCCCGGCTCCTGCTCAACCGCTGGGGGACCCCACCCGGGGACCGGATCGTCGTCGTCGACCCCGGACGCGAAGGCCAGGCGTTCACCGAGGAGGCCAAGGCCCGCAAGCTGGACGTCGAGAGCTTGCAGGGTGCCGACGAGATCGGGGGCGCCCCGGAGGTCGCCTGGGTCGAGCACGGCGGCCAGCGGATCGAGGCCGACACGGTCGTCCTGGACCCTGGGCTCGAACCTGCCATCGAGCTCGCCCAGCAGGCCGGCGTCCCGCTCACCTACGAGACCTCCCTGGGGGGCCGGGTGCCGCTCCATCGGCCCGACGGGACCACGCCCGTGCCAGGCGTCCACGTCGCCGGCGGCATCGCTGGCCTGCACGACCCGGCCGTCGCGCTGCGACAAGGCCGCATGGCCGGTGCCAGGGCCGCCGGCGCCGAGCCCCCCGAGGCCCCGGCGCGGCTGGCCAAGGCACCCGAGCTGACCGGGGCTGAGCTGACCGCACTGGAGCGCGTCTGGAGGGCCAGCCCATGAGATCCCGGACCATCGTGTGCCCCTGCGAGGACGTGG
>CAYXGD010000003.1:0-30895 GCA_964464425.1 uncultured Thermoplasmatales archaeon | reverse complement strand
CACGGCGCCTACGCCGAGTTCTTCCAGGACGCCTTCGAGGACCTCATGGAGCACGCCGGCTTCATCGAGAAGGACCTGGAGCCCGACCTCGGCGTGCGCGTCCCCGTCGTCCGCCACGAGATGGCCTTCCCGGCCCCACCGGACGGCGATGTCCTCCACCTCGAGATCGGGTTGACCGCTATCGGCAAGACCTCGGCCACCTTCGAGCTCGTGGCCCGGGACCTGGAAGGCACCCGGACCGCTGAGGCGACCATCGTGCGCGTCTGCATCGGGGAGGATGGCCGCCCAGAGGCTATCCCAGACGCCCTGCGCGAGGCCTGGGAGCCCTTCCTGCTGTGACCGGGGCTTATCCGGTGGGGTTTATACGTCTTGGGCCGTCACGTGGAACCTAGGCGGTACCGTGGCCGATCGCGACGATAACGACTGGTCGCCGGCGCACACGCAGATCGGCGGCGGGCCCAAGGAGGAGCTCCCCGGGGAAGGGTTCGACCCCGAGGCGCCAGAGCACCGTGAGGTGGCCGCCGAGGCTGCCATGGAGCGCTCGGACTTCCTCTCCCTGATGGGTCACTTCTACCGGGGCGAGCTCAGCCGGGCGACCACCTGGCGTGATCGGCTCGACAAGACCTCGAACTGGGCGGTGGTCATCACGGCCACCCTGCTGACCTGGGCGTTCTCCACGGACCGGAGCCCGCACGGCGTGATCCTCGTCGGCATGCTGATGGTGACGATCTTCCTCATGTTCGAGGCCCGCCGGTACCGCATGTACGACGTCTGGCGCAGCCGTGTCCGCCTCCTCGAGGAGAACCTCTTCGCCAACGCGCTGCACCCGAAGGGTGCCATGCACCGCAAGTGGCGCAAGCTGCTGGGCGAGGACCTGCGCATGCCGGCCATCAAGATGTCCTACCTGGAGGCCGTCGGTCGCCGCCTGAGACGGATCTACCTCTCCCTGTTGATCATCCTGCTGGTCTCCTGGTTCGTCCAGCTGTCGCTCCTCTCGCCCACGCGCTTCGGGCTGGTCGCCGAGGCAGGGGTGTCGATCGTCCCTGGCGAGCTCGTCATGGCCGCGGTCCTTGGGTTCTACGTGCTGGTCGGCTTGATCGCGTTCTGGCCCCGGGAGCGCCAGGCCAAGGGCGCCTTCAAGAAAGGCGAGGAGCACCGAGGGCGCTGGAAGAACGGCGGCGAGGACGACCTGTGACGCCCAGGCCGATGTGGCACCTGTGACGCTTCGAACGGCCTGCTAGGCCGTTTCGAGGCAGCTCCCATACAACCTAAGTCGGGACCCCGGTCCTCAAGGGGCTGCCATGATGCGAGCCGAGGAGACGTGGACGGACGCCAGCACCGATGGCTACCGCAACGACCCGTTCGGGGCCGACACGGCGCCCGACATCGACCCCGAGAGCCTGGCCGCCATGAGCCGCATCGAGCTCATGCACCTGGCCGAGGCCTACGGCATCGAGGCCGAGCCCGGCCTGCCGCGCGACGAGCTCGCCCAACGGCTGCTCGATCGGACCCGCACGTGACCCGGCAGGGACAGGTTGATACGGGAAGACCGAGCAACGCCATGCGAGGCCGACCCATGGCCGAGGATGCCCCAGAGGATCGCGCCGATCAGGGCCTGCTCGACGACCGCACCACCGATCCCAGCCTGGAACGGCGCGTCGGTGACCCAGGCGGGCCGCCTCCACCGGACGAGGCAGCGATCCGCGACTGGTCGCGCGCCGAGCTCCTCCAGCACGCCGAGGCGCTGGGCCTCGAGCTTGACCCCGGGCAGCCCCGCGAGGCGCTGATCGAGGCGATCCTGTCCGGGCGCTGAGCCCTGCTATCTTTTACGTGTAGGCGCGGCTCCTGGCGTGATGCGCGCTGCCTTGATCGCCGTCCTGACCATCGCTGGCCTGATGCTGCTGGTCCCGGCGGCCCAGGCGTTCACAGAGGTCACCGTCGCCGCTCGGGAGGCCCCGGAGTGCCCGCCTGGTGAGCAGAAGATCTACTGCCTGACGGTCATCGACGGCCAGCTCGACGGCGTCAGGCAAGGCGAGGCCGTCGCCCTGACCCTGATCAACCAAGGCCAAGCCCCCCACAACGCCTACGTGACCCTCGGTGCGCAAGCGGACACGAGCACCCGGGAGACCCCGGCCGACGCGGCCTTCGCCAACACCACCACGATCTCCCCTGGCGAGCAGACCAACGTCAGCTTCATCGTCCCCGAGGACGCCGAGAGCCTCTACCTCTGGTGCGAGGTGAGCAACCACGAGCGTCTGGGCATGTGGCTTGAGGTCACCGTTGAACCCGCCCAGGGCCCTGGCAACGGGACCGACGACGGTCAGGCGGGGAACACGACCGATGATCGAGAGCAGCCGCCCGAGACCGAGCCAGAGGGCGTACCTCTCCCGACCTGGGCCCCGCTTGCCGGCCTCCTGGCAGGGGCCATCGTCGCGCGCGCCCGGCGGAGCTGAGCGCCCGACGTCCATCGGTTCGTCGAACGACGAAGCCGCGGCCGGTGCGCTTACCGCGTTCACCTTGAGCGACGAGGGAACCTTGACATAGGGCTGGCCAGGCTCTTGATGGGACGGGGCCTGGGAGGCGCCGTCGGTGAGACCATGCGAGGCAGCCCCCTCATCGCCATCCTGCTGGTCCTGCCGGTCGCCGTGACGGCGCTGGCCGCGCAGGGCGCCACCGCCACGAGCGATCTGGCCATCAACGTCGTCAGCGCCGAGGACCTCGGCTGCACCGACGATACGCTGGCGGGGCCCGCCGATCTCCGTGTCACCGTCAGCGTCGATGGACAGGCGCGCCTGCAGACCGTCAAGGCCCAGGACCAGGACAACCCCGAGTACGCCGCGTTCACGCTGATCCAGGCCGTCGAGCTGCCGGCCACGATCCAGGTCGTCATCCAGGAAGCAGAGCCCGGCGGGTTCCTCGGTACCGGGACCTCGTGGGAGACCTGCGACGCGGCCCCCGGCGCGTCGAGCACCTACGAGGTCACCTGGGAGGGCGACCAGCGGGAGCTCGTCGCCCGAGGGGACGGCGAACGCGCCGCCGAAGCCATCGTCGTGGTCGGGCCCGAGGCGCCCAGCCGGCCGGCGCTCAGCGAGGAGGCAACCGGCACCGACCAGGTCACCCTGGCCTGGGAGGGCGGCACCCACGAGGCCATCACCGGCCACCGCCTGCGCTGGGCCCAGGTCGGCGACCAGTTGCACGAGGCGGGACCCTCGGCCGGCCAGCACACCGTGAGGGACCTCTGCGACAACACCGCCTACACGTTCCAGGTCGTCCGCGACGCCGAGCCCTGGCACATCGCCTCCGACCCGCTCGAGGTGACGACGGCGAACCAGGCACCCCAAGCGCCGATCATCGTCCGCGCGAACACCACCGACGGGAACCTCACCGTCGCCTGGCTGCTCCCGACCTCCCACGACCTCGAACGCCTCGACCTCCACGCCGCCAGGACCGGCACCTTCCAGCCCGACGAGACGACGCGGCTGGCCACCTACCGAGGCCCGCTGGGCTTCCAGCCCGTCGAGACCACCGTCACCGACGTCCCCACCGAGGCCACCCACGTCCGCGTGGTCGCCACCGACACCGGGGGCCTCTCGGCCACCTCTGAACCTTTCGCCATCGGCGGCGAGGCCCGGGATCCGGGAACGATCCCCGAGAGCGAGGATGCCGGCTGCCCGGGCGCCGCCGACCGGATCAACCACAGCTCCCCTCTGACCGACAGCGCTCCCGACGAGCTCGAGCAAGCGCCGTCGGCCACAGGCCGATCGGTCCCGATCGAGGAGCCGGAGGCGTCCCAGCCGACCACGCAGGATCCCACCCCGCCAGGCCCCCAAGCCCAACAGCCGACCGAGCCGGCCCCCCAGGGGTTGAGCGGCGTCGGGGTGTGGATCGGCCTCGTGGCCGGCATGGCCATCGCGCTGGCCGTCGTGGCCATCGTGCTGGTGCTAACCGGACGCGCATGACGGCGGTCGCAACGACGCCAAGGACGGCACCGGAGGAGCCGGAGACCCACCCCAGCGGACCTGGGTCCCGCGTGCGCCCGCCGCATGGACCCTTCCCGGCACCACCAGGCCTGGGCGCCAGTTGTGACCGTCCTACGCCCCGGGACCGGCCCTCGACAAGCCCAGAGGGTAACCGTTATGCACCTGCTCTCTTGCTCCGGTCCGTGGTCGAGACCCGCGTGGACGTGACCGAGCTCCGTGCCGGCACCCCCGAGGTCGAACGCGACCCCCTTGAGGACGGACGCCGGTACCGGCGCTGCCTGGAGTGCGGCTACTGGTACGGGGCCGAGGACGACGAGTACGGACCCTGCTCGCTCAAGACCGCCCGGAACGCCGACCGGTTCATGACGTTCGGCACGTTCGAGTGCGACGAGGGGTTCACCGAGCCCGCCGACAGGGAGCCCGGGGAGGAGGCGTGACGGTGGAGCTCCAGGCCCTGGACAAGACCACCCTCGAGACCGCGCGTCCGCTCGGCCGGGCCTGGGACTACAGCGACGAGGCCTTCGAACGCCTGATCCGGTGGACCGACGGCTGCGGGCGTCTGATCGTCGACGACGGGGAAGCCATCGGCATGGCCCTGGGGTTCCCTTGGGGCGAGGTCGGGTGGATCGGCGACGTGCTCGTCCTCGAGGACCACCGCGGTCAGGGCCTCGGTGGCCAGGTCACCGAGGCTACCGTGGCCGCCTTGCAGGGCCACGGCTGTTCCACGGTCAAGCTCTACGCCACGCCCAAGGCCATCCCGCTCTACGAGCGGATGGGTTTCGTCGGCGAGGCCGAGTACACCATCGCCCGCGGCACCCACAAGCGAGGCCGGGACCCGGAGGTCGAGCCCCTGGCCGACCACCTGGAGGCCGCCATCGAGCTCGATCAGCGCGTCTTCCCAGGCCACCGGTCGAGGCTGATCCGAGACCAGGCGCACGATCATCCCGAGGTCTCCATCGCGCTGCTCGACGACGCCGGGGACCTGCTCGGGTTCGGGATGGCACGGCCGGCCGACGATCTCAGCGAGATCGGTCCGGTCGTCGTCGAGGGCGGCCAGGCGGGTCACGCCCAAGCCCTGGTCGACGGCCTGCTGGTCCGCGTCCCCGAGGGCGAGGTCGAGGTCACCTACCCGCGCCCTTCCTGGGCCGCAGAGAGCTCCTGGAGCTGCCGCGGGTTCATGGCCGTCGACACGCCCTTGGAGATGCGGCTCGGGCCCGCCGTCGACGAGGACCGCGATGCCATGGTCGCCACGGGAGGGCAGGAGCTTGGCTGACCCCGGACAACCGCCCGCCGAGATCAGCCTCTACAACAGCTACGATCACGAGATCGAGCCGCTGGACCCCATCGAGCCCGGCAAGATCCGCATGTACGTCTGCGGCGTGTCGGTCAGCGGGGAACCGCACGTCGGCCACGCCCGTTCCTACATCGTCTTCGACGTGCTCCGTCGGGTCCTCGAGCACGCCGGCTACGAGGTCCACCACGTCCAGAACTTCACCGATGTCGAGTGGGCCATCACCAAGCGGGCCCAGGCCGAGGGGCTCAGCGTCGAGACCTACGCCCAGGAGATGATCGACGCCTACTTCGACACGATGGACCGGCTCGACATCCTCCACGCCCACGACTTCCCTCGGGTCACCGAGTACCTCGAGAAGATCATCGACGCCACGGCCACCCTCCACGACCACGAGTGCGCCTACGAGATCCCCGACGGCCTGGCCTTCCGGGTCTGCGACATCGAGGACTTCGGTGGCCTGCTGGGCCGCGACCCGGCCTCGGCCGTCGTCCACGCCGTCCCCGAGGAGCAATGGGGTGGCCGGGAGAGCCCCTTCGATTTCATCCTCTGGCGCGACGATCTCGACCTGGGCCAGCGCTGGGAGGCCCCCTGGGGCATGGGCCGGCCCGGCTGGCACACCGAGTGCGCGGTGATGGCCACCGACCTGCTGGGGGACACCATCGACATCCACGGTGGCGGCATGGACCTCGTCTTCCCGCACCACGAGTCCGAGCGAGCCATCGCCCGGTGCCTGACCGGGCAGCCGTTCGCGAACTGCTGGGTCCACAACGGGCTGGTGACCATGGACAAGGAGAAGATGAGCAAGAGCCGGGGGAACTACGTCACCCTGGCCGAGGCCATCGAGGACCACGGTCCCGCCAAGGTCCGCGTGGCCTGCCTGCTCACCTACTACCGGGACACCATGGAGTGGAGCCCAGCGCTCCTGGCCCGCGCCGAGGAGCTCCTGCACACCCTCGAGGAGGCCCTGATCGAGGCCCAGCAAGGCGCCCCGGAGGGCCAGCTGGCCGACCAGCGGGACAAGCTGATCGGGGCCCTGAGGGACGACCTGTCCACCACACGGGCCCTCCGGCTGCTGACCGACATGTGCCGGCTCCACGCCGGCGAACCCGGCAGTGCCCCCGTGCTCTGGGAGGCCTTGGACCTGCTGGGCCTCTCGAACCTCGAACCGCTGGCCTCGATCGAGCGCAAGGAGGCCTAAGGTGGGCCAGCTGCCCGCCTGGCGCCTGGCCGTCCCCGGGGTGGCCGCTCACCGCGGCGGCCGCCACGAAGGACCGGAGAACACGCTCTACGGCATGATGATCGGCCTGGCCGCCGGGGCCACGCACCTCGAGATCGATGTCCGCAGCACCGCCGATGACATCCCGGTCATCTTCCACGACGAGACCGCCGAGCGGACCTGCCTGACCGACGGCGTCATCGAGGCCATGACCGCCGACGAGGTCCGCGGCCTGGATCCTTGCCACCTCTGGTCCGACCTGGCCGGGATCGCGACGGGCGACAAGGATCCACCCAAGGGCCTGACCCGCCGCTGGTTCCAGGTGCCGACCCTCGAGGATGTGCTCTCGACGTTCCCCGGCGTGCCGGTCATCCTGGATCTCAAGGAGACCGCGCCGACCAGCTCGGTGGCCAACGTCATCGACAAGTGGAACCGCACCGAGGACCTGATCATCGCCGGCTACGACGATGAGGTCCTCCTCGATGTTGCCGAGCGGGTGCCCGACGTGCCGCGCGGGGCCGGCTACCAGGGGACCATGGAGTTCTTCGAGGGCCGCGGGAACGACGCGGACGCGATCATCGTCCCCCTCGAGCACGACGGGGTCACCCTCGTCGACGCCGGTTTCGTCGAGCAGGCCCACGAGGAAGGCAAGGCCTTCTGGGTGTGGACCATCAACGAGACCCGCGTCGCCCGGGACCTGATCGAGATGGGTGTCGATGGGATCATCACCGACGAACCGACCAAGATGAGCCGGCTGCGGCTCGAGCGCTTGAAGGGATAAATGGGGTAGGTAAGCCGCCCGGTCTCTCAGAAGACCGGGATGAGCGGATCCATGCCATAGAGCCACAACGTGGTGGCCAGGAAGAACAGGAGCGCCCCGCCGTTGAGCGCCGGCAGCCCAGCGTGGGCGGTGCCCTTGAGCACGCCACGCATCAGGAACCCGAACCCGATGGTCGCCCCGACCAGCGTGGCCAGGGCCACGAACAGGTTGGGGGCCAGGCCCAGGACGGGCGCGGCCACGGTCGGGTCGAGGAACATGAACGACGAGACGACCAGGACCCCCGGGATGACGATGTCGCCCAAGCCCATGAACAGGGCATCGCGACCCCGGTCGAGATCGTCGGCCGCCAGGTCCCGTGTGACCTCCCAGGGAGGCTTGTCCACCGTGGTCCCCCCGGGGCCCGGGTTCAGCCTGTCGCCCTGGAGGAAGGAGTAGTCGGCGGTCTTGGGGATGACCAGCATGATGGGCAACCGGAGCTCCATCACGTTGTCGGCCAGGTCGAGCATGTGCTTGGTGCGGTAGACGGCGATGAAGTCGTAGAGCGCGAAGCCGACCAGGAGCACCAGGGCCGGGAACAAGCCGAAGCTGAACCCGAAGATGCCGGTAGCACCGGCGGCCACGGTCACGCCCGTCGCGTCGACCACGTACCACTCGGGGTACACGTACAGCGCCGTGGTCAGGGCCACGGCGATGGCCAGGGAGACCCACGAGGACCACGCCACGCCTAGCGGTCCAGCCTGGGTCAGCGGGGACACGTAGGCGCCCAGCAGAGGATCGAGGACGTAGATGATGGTGAAGAAGACGGCGCCGAGGATGATCCACTGGATGACCTTCTTGAGGCCGAGCTTCGCGATCACGAGGATCGCGATGGTGAAGATGACGACGATGCCCAGGTAGAGCAGCGAGTTGGTCGGGTCCTGCTGGTCCTCGAAGACCGGCGGGACGTCCTGGGCCACGAACGTCTGGGCGAAGAGCATGGCGACGAGGATCGATCCGACGAACAGCACGCCCATGATGATGGCGGCCTTCACGTCGGCCTCCTCGACCGGGAGCGGGGCCGGCGCCTCGGCAGACGCCTCGGCCGGCTCCTCTGCGGTCTCACCCATCTGGGCCCCCAGCCCCCATGGCCTACTTGGCTGTTCCCTTACGGCGCCAGATCAGCGCCGATGCCAGGCCCCCGAGCGCGGCCAAGGTCAGCGTGGCCACCACCGGCAGTGGGCTGACCGGGTCCGGTACAGGGACCTCGACCGGCTTGCTCGTGGTGGCCGGGTCGTCGGTCGGGCCGCTGGCCGACGGGCCGAGGTTGGCCACGGTGAGCCCCGGGTAGAACCGGCTCGACGTCCCCTCGGTCGTCTCAACCTCGAGCTTGGCGAGGTAGACCCCGTCGGGCAGGACCCGGGTCTCCCACACCAGCGGGCTCTCCCGGGCCTGGGCGACCGCCTGCCAGGTGCCCGTGACCGGGTCGTCGACCAGCACACGGACGGCCACGACCGGCGCCCGGTCCGGCCACGGCACCTCGACGGTGCCGGCGAGCTCGGCCCCCGGGGCCAGCGGGCCCCAACGCTCCGGCAGCGGCGCCGGTGGCAGATCGGGCCGGGTCGCGCTCGGGACGACGACCGGAGCGCTCCAAGGCCCCGGGTTCCCGACCGGATCGATCCCGCGGACCCGTACCTCGTCGCCACCGGCCAGCGAGGTGGTCGGTGCCAGGCGCCCGTCGAGGGCCGCGACCGGCCGCCACGTCCCGGTCCCGTTCCGGCGCTCGGCCTCCCAGGCGCCGACCCCCGGATCGACCCGCCAGGTCACGTTCCGATCGACGACCTCGAGACCAGGGGCGCGAGGGCCTTGCCGGTCCAACAGGAGGTCGGTGCGGCCGACCAGGGTCTCGTGCACGAGGCCAGGGACCAGCTCGCGCTCCACCCGGACGGCCAGCTCGACCTGCTCGGTCGACGGCCACCGGTAGGCAGGCATGCTGGCATGAGCGATCAGGGCCGAGCCGTTGGTCCCGGCGACCAGCACGCGGGCCACCGTCTGGCCATCCAGGACGAGCCCGGTCGGCCGGTACCCGCCGGGCGCCTCCACCGCGACCTGAGCCAACAGACCGAACCGTGGCGACACCGAGCCGGGACCCGCGAGCAGGACGGGGCCGACGGCCACGGCCAGGTCGGTCTCAGGCCCGGCCAACGGGGAGGCCACGATGCGGTGGGCCCCGCTCCCCTCCCAGGCGCCGCCGGTCGTCGGCGGCAGGTCCACGACCCAGCGATCCCCATCGGCCTCCACGACGACAGCGACCGGCCGGTCGGCCAACGGGTCGCCGACCAGGGTGATGGTCACGGGCCCACGGACCGGTGCCAACCCCGCGATGGCCAAGCGACCACCGGCGCCCTCTCCGGCCTGGGCCTCCAGGACCGGCTCGCCGGCCGGCCCTCGGAGGGTGACCCGCTGGATCTGCCCGTCGGGTCCCTGGACCATCGAGACGCCTGACGGGGTGCCCTCCCCAGCCAGGCCCCGGGCCACCAAGCAGCCCTGGAGGATCAGGCAAGCGACCAGCGCGAGCACGACCAGACGCATCACGCGGGCTCTTGGCTCAGGCGGTAAGGCCTCTCGGGGAGCGGGCGTCTGCCCCTCCCAGCAAGGCACCCTGGGTCCCAGGGGACCAGGGGTCGACCACCCGGTGGCCCGATAGGGGCGACCACGGCCCGCTGACCCCCCGGCAGGGTGCCGCCGCTCTCACAAGACTTTAAAAAGCCGGCGGGCTACGTGGACCTGCCGTGCGCATCGCCGTCCTGGACCGCGACAAGTGCCAACCGAAGAAGTGCAGCTACGAGTGCATCAACTACTGCCCCAAGGTCCGGGCTGGGGTCCCTGAGACGATCTACGCTGAGAGCGACGGCGAGCAGCCGATCATCAGCGAGCAGCTGTGCATCGGATGCGGCATCTGCGTCAACAAGTGCCCGTTCGACGCGATCCACATCATCAACCTGGCCGACGAGCTCGAGGAGGATCTGGTCCACCAGTACGGCGAGAACGCCTTCCGCCTGTTCCGGCTGCCGGTGCCATCCAAGGGCCAGGTCGTCGGCTTGCTCGGACCCAACGGCATCGGCAAGTCGACCGCGCTCTCGTTCCTCAACGGCCAGCAGATCCCCAACCTGGGCGCCTGGGAGGAGGACCCAGGATGGGAGACGGTCCTGGAGCACTACCGGGGCACCGAGCTGCACGACTACCTGGCCAAGGTCGCCGAGGGCAACGTCACGGTCGCCCACAAGCCCCAGTACGTCGACAAGCTACCCAAGGTGGTCGACGGCGACGTCCGCACCTTGCTGGAGGGGGTCGACGAGCGCGGCACCATGGACGAGCTCCTCGAAGCCTTCGAGATCGACCACGTCCTTGACCACGACCTCTCGGACCTCTCCGGCGGTGAGCTCCAGCGCGTGGCCATCACAGCGACCATGCTCAAGGACGCCGATGTCTACGTGTTCGACGAGCCCTCCTCCTACCTGGACGTCAAGCAGCGCATCCAGGCCGGCCGGTTGATCAAGGATCTGGTCGAGGGGGAGGATAACCAGCGCTCGGTCCTCGTCGTCGAGCACGACCTGGCCATCCTGGACTTCCTGGCCGACGTCGTCCACCCGATGTACGGCAAGGAGACCGCCTACGGGATCATGGGTCTGCCGCGTGGCGCCCGCACGGCCATCAACGCCTACCTGCGCGGCTTCCTGCCCGAGGAGAACGTCCGCATCCGGGAGCAGGAGATCGAGTTCACGGTCCACCCGCCCAGGGACACCATCGAACGCAACGTCCTGTTCGAGTACGACCGCCTGGTCAAGGCCTACGACAGTGGGTTCCGGTTCGAGACCGACGGCGGGCAGATCAGGAGCGGCGAGGTCGTCGGCGTCCTGGGCCCCAACGGCATCGGGAAGACCACCCTGGTCAAGATGCTGGCCGGCGTCCACGCGCCCACGGAGGGCGAGATCGACGTGGGCATGCAGGTCAGCTACAAGCCCCAGTACGTCAAGGCCGACTTCGACGGCACCGTCCAGGGGCTGTTCTACTCTGCCATGGGTGCCGGCTACGAGAACAACTTCTTCCAGCACGAGGTCGCCCGGCCCTTCAACCTGGAGGCCCTGGAGTCCAACGATGTCGACGACCTCTCCGGGGGCGAGCTGCAGCGCGTGGCCACCGCCCTCTCCCTTGGCCGTGATGCCGATCTCTACCTGCTGGACGAGCCCTCGGCCTTCCTGGATGTCAACCAGCGCATGAAGGTCGCCAAGGCGCTGCGGCGGGTCATGGAGAAGAAGGGCGCCTCGGCCCTGGTCGTCGACCACGATGTCTACTTCATCGACCTGGTCAGCGACAGTCTCATGGTGTTCGACGGTCAACCCGGCGAGCACGGCACCAGCCACGGCCCCATGGACATGCGGGCCGGCATGAACCGGTTCCTCGAGCAGGTCGACATCACCTTCCGCCGGGACAAGGAGACCAACCGGCCCCGGGTCAACAAGCCCGGCTCGACCCTCGACCGCGAGCAGAAACGGGCCGGCGAGTACTACTACGAGCCCACCGCCGGATCGTCCTGACCCCGGCCATCGGGCCTGGGTCCACGGTGGCCTGCGCCGGGTCTTATTTCTACAAGGCCCCGCGTTCCTAGACCATGAGGCGGGCGTTGATCGTCCTGGTGGCTGGGGCCCTGATCATCACCACGGGGTGCCTGGACCAGGACTTCGGCGATCTGATCGGGAGCACCGAACGAGACGTCGAGCAGGTCGTCAGCTACAACGAGACGTTCTCCGTCGACGGCATCCTCGACCCGACCAGCCCCCCGATGAGCCAAGAGGATGCCTACCAGAAGGGTAGCACGACGTTCGATGTCCCCGAGGACAGCCGGGGCCTCACGATCGAGTACGACATCAGCTTCTCCAGCGCCGGTGACCAGTCCGGCCCCGAGGAGCTCCAGGAGGTCCAGCTCAGCCTCGTTGGTCCATCCGAGGAGGAGAACGAGACCGTCGCCGCGTCGAGCTCGACCAACGGGACCTGGACCTTCGCTGAGCCCACCCCCGGGACCTGGACGCTCTCGTTCCAAGCCCGGGGCGAGGGCATGCTGAACGTCGTGGGTGTCGCCCTGGTCCCCGTCGACGGGTGACCTGAGGACCAGGGCCGACGGCCGAACACCTTTTCCCTCCCGGGATCCTTGGTGGCTCGATGCGAGCTGTGGCGATGCTGGCAGCCCTGCTCCTCACCGCCAGCTTCACCGGCTGCCTCGGGCTAGAGGATCGCTGGGAGGACCTCCAGACCGACCTCGAGGCCAACCCCACCTTCCGGACCGTCCAGATCCTCAACGAGACGCAGAACTTCTCGGCTGCCGGCATCGTTGACCCTACCACCCCCCCGGGTGGCACCTCTGGCACAGGGGACAAGTGGAACACCACGTTCAACGTGACCAACAAGACCCGCAGCGCCCAGGTGCTGTTCAGCGTCAACTTCACCGAAGGCCCCGAGGATCCCACCGGCCAGCTGCCGTCCCAGCGGGGCCAGATCCGCATCTACGTGGCTCCCCCACAGGATGCCGAGAACGCCAGCACACGGGAGGTCTTCTTCGATGCCTCCGGGCAGGGTGGCTTCGATCTCAAGGGGCCGGTGCCCGGTGCCTGGACGGTCGGGTTCGACCAGGCGGTCGGCCAGGGGTCCGTGTCCTTCTCCATCCACGAGACGGTCCGCACGTAGCCTACTGGGGGCTCCCACCCGGAGATCCCGCCCGTGGCCACGCGCGATCCCAGCACCTCCTCGCCCACCCTCGGCCCGTCAACAGCAGCATGACCAGCACGACCGGCCCACCTAACGATCCCGCCGGGCGCAAGGGCCCGGCGTGGGTGGCCCAGGCATCGTCGAAGATCACGGCAAGCGCCTCGGCCACGCCGGGTTCCTCGACGAGCAGGTTGACCTCCCTGTTGACGACCAACCCTCCGGCGCCCCAGTTGCTCGAACCAACCATGGCCCAGTCGGGCCCGATCAGCGCCTTGGCGTGGACCCGGCCCAGGGCGGGGGTCGAGAGGCGAGCCTCCAGGTCCCCGCGGGACGGGTGGGCGGATAGATAGGCCAGCGCGGGACGGTTGGCACCGTCGACCCTGTCCTCGTGCCCGACACCGTTCAACAGGACCCGGACAGGGACCCGGCTGGAGGCGTCGACGAGCGCGTCGAGGAGAGGGTTCGTGGTTTCCCCCACGGCTGGGCTGGCCGTCAAGCTCAGCCCGCGGATGGGCCCGTTGCTGCGGGCCAAGCGGTCAAGGACCCCCTGCTCCGACCAGACGTTCTCCGGCGACGTCAGCAAGGTCACTTGCCCGCTGAACGGCCCCCATCCCGCGGGATGCCACGCCGTCGCCGGTCCGTCGCGATCGAACAGCCCCTCGACGCGTTGCGCCAAGGTGCGGTTGGCGATGCCCAGGCCCAGGCCAAGGTTGCCGTGGCCGTCGGCCGGGAGACCCGAGCGGGTCAGGTTCTCGGTCATGACCAGGACGACATGCCCGTCGGCGACGACGACCTTGGCGTGCTGGACGCCCCGGTCGGACCAAGGGCCACGGGACCATCGGACCGTCACCCCCGCTGCCTCCAGGGTCTCGATCGCGCGGTCGGTGGCCACCGGTCGGCCGCCGATCGGCTCGGGTTCCAGGACGAGGGTGACGTCCACGCCCCGCTCGGCAGCCCGGGCGAGCGCACCGAACACGAGATCGTTGGTCAGGAGGTAGGAGGCCACGGTCAACCGGTGTTGGGCCCCGTCGATGGTGGCCAACACCGTGGAGAGGCCGGCCGCCCGTGTCGCGAAGGCATCCGCCCAGCCGTCGACCTCCAAGGTCCGGGGTCGCGTGGGCCAGGCGCTGGCCGGCAGCGGCTGCGCGGCCCACGCATGGGGCCCCTGCTGGTACCGAGCCAGCCAGCCCCAGCCGGGCACCTCGCCCTCGTCGAGCACCTGGCCGAGGTCCACGAGCTGGAGGACCTCCCCCTCCCCGGCCGCTTCGGGGCAGCCAGCGGGCGATCCAGGGTCGTCGAGCGGGATCACCAGGGGGTGACCCGGTACCACCTCGCCAGCCAGCGGGCAACGCCAGGCGGGCGTGGCCAGCAGGCTGCCGGCCAGGTCGATGGGTTCAGGTCCGGTGGCCATGACCGCCACCTGCTCGGGTCCGACGGCGGCGAGCTGGAGCCCGGTGTGGGGCCGGCATCGCTGGGCCAGGCAGACGGTCACGGGGCCCTCGGCGGGGATGGCCAGGTCCTGGACGCTGGTCGCCATGCCTGGGTTGTGGGTCCGCGCGACCAGCCGCCCGTCGGGATCGTAGGCGGCAGCCGCCGCGTCCGGGGCCAGGGCGACGGGCTTGTGGACCGGGCGGTGGAGGAGCTCCACCGGGCGTTGCCACGTGGCCGTCTCGTCGGAGGTCCGTAGCCGAACCCCCAAGAGCGCGGAAGCCTCTTCCACGAGCTCGGGATGGTGGCGGGCCTCGGGGTTGACCTGGAGCCGGAGCCACGTCGACCAGCGATCGGCCCCGGCCGGTGGGGTCAGGGCGTACCGGTCGGCCCGGATCCAGGCCGATCCGTTCCACGTCCTGGAGGCCTGCCACGCCTCGCCACCGATCCAGGCCTTCAGCTCAACAGGATCGGTGGGCAGATCGGTGAGGGTGAGGTTGATCTCGAACGGTGTGCCGTCCGTGGGGACGGGAGGAAGGGGTGCGACCTCGAGGCCCAGGGCCGCCGCGTCAGGGGTGGGGAGGGCGAGCAGGAGGAGCGCGGCGACCAAGGGCCTCGGGCGCACGACCCGACGACCCCCACCGGGCTCATCAGGGTTCTCCGGCACCGACGACCGAGCCGGGGGCCCGACCAGGAGGCTCAGCAGGTCTGCGGCGTGAACCGGGTGGTCGTCTGGCCGCCGTGGTCGGCCGTCCAGGCCTGAACCTCGACCTCGACCGTGTAGCCGGCCGAGGCGCCGCTGATATAGCGGGTCACGTTGGCCCAGCCTCGGTCGTCGGTCGTCGCGTTCTCGTCAGGAGCGCTCGTCTTGTAGTGCCAGGTGGTGCGGACCGTCGCGTTGGCCACCCCGGTCCCGTTGGTGTCGGTGACCCGCGTGACGATGGTGACGTCGGTGTACCGGCAGGGCTCCGGGTCGCTGGGCTCGGCCTCGACGGTCAGGGTTCCATCCAGGCTCTCGGGTGCAGGGTCGGTGTCGCTGGGCGCGCTCCCCCAGTAGCTGGCACCCGCCTGGCAGTAGGCTTGGGTCTCGGGCTGATCCGGGGTCACGGTGAGGTTGGACCCGTCGCTGGTCAAGCTCACCGTCCCGAGCCGGTGGGTCGCGTACACGTCTGCGCCGGCGGACTGGACCCGGCAGAGCGCTTCGGACGTCGGATGACCGTAGGGGTTATCCCCGAAGCTGACGACCGCCACCTGAGGGTCGAGCTGTTCGAGCCACGCCCGGCTGCTGGCGTGAGCGCTACCGTGGTGGCCGACCAGGTAGCCCTCGCACTCGATCCCCGGAGCCAGGGTCAGGATATCGGCCTCCTCGGCCGTGCTGATGTCCCCCTGGAAGCAGGTGTCGACCGTCCCGTGGGACAGACGCACCATCAGGCTCCCTTCGGCGACCTCCCCCCAGTGATCGACCGTCGGTCCCGGGGGCCAGAGGACCTGGGCGACGACGCCAGCCTGCTCGGTGCTGGCAGGTAGGGGCAGCCGATCACCGGCAGCCAGGCGCCGATCGGACGACCGGCCGGGGAGGTCGGCCACGGTCCACAGCGTCGCGCCCTCCTCCAAGGCGGCGGCTTGGAAGGCCCGGTAGGCCTGCGTCCGGTCGTCGCCGGTGTACCAGAGATCCACGATGTGCTCGACCTGGTAGCGCTCAAGGACCTCCTCGCACTCACGTAGGTGATCCAGGTGGCCGTGGGAGACGACCATCAGGTCGATGGTCGCACCGGGCGCCAGGCCCAGCTCCTGGTCGAGGAACCCGAGCATGGGGTCCTCGTCGGCGACCTCCCGGCCTCCCCCGCAGTCGTAGATCGCCAGCCCGCCGCCGGGGAGCTCCCAGACGGTCCCATCCCCCTGCCCCACGTCCAGCACGTGGATGGCCACCCGGCCGGTCGCCGGCGCCCCCTCGGCCAGAACGATCGGCTCGGGGTCGTCCCCGGACCCCCCGTCCGGCGGCGCAGGTAGCGATCGCCCGATCTCCTCGAGCGAGCCGGGTGAGGCGCAGCCGGCGAGCAGGACCAGCAGGGTCACGGCAAGGGTCCGGTACATCCCGGGCCGGGCAGGGTCGACGGCCCCTATGAAGACCGTGGTCGGCCCGTCGATACGCGGCCTGCCAAAGCCTCATCAACGATGGGTCCCTGAGGCGGTCCATGGTCAAGTTGTCCGGCAAGGACATCAGCGAGCTGAGGAGCCAGGCCCAGACCCTGGATGCCTCCCTCCAGATGGGCAAGGCCGGCCTCACGGACGCCTTCGTCGACGAGGTCCGCGGTCAGCTCGCACGCGAGGATCTGGTCAAGATCAAGCTGCTCCGGTCGGCACGCGCCGGCGAGGACCGAACGGACCTGGCCGAGGAGCTGGCCGAGGCCACCGGCGCCGTCCTCGTCGAGGTCAAGGGGTACACGGTCGTCCTGTACAAACCGTGAGGGATGCTCGCACCTTCGGCCGCCCCGCACCGTCCGCGGGCTCCGGGGCCGCACTCGCTCGACACCGCTTGGCGGTGTCTTGCAGGGCACTGGCCCTGGATCGAGCAGGTCTGTCCCTGGGTCCGTGATCTCGCGGGCTCCCGACCCTCGCGCTGGGGTCTCGGGTCGTGGGGCCCGCGAGTTCGTACGGCCCCTCCGCTCCGCGGGCTCCGGGGCCGTACTCGCTCGACACCGCTTGGCGGTGTCTCGCAGGGCACTGGCCTTATACCGAGGAGGCCAGTGCCGGGTGTCACGGTCTGCAGGTCCCCGAGCCTCCGTCCTCCGGGGGTCGGCTCGGTGACCTGCAGCTTCGCACGGCCCCTCAGCGTCGCGGGCTTCGCGGCCGTGCTCGTTCGACCTTGGCAGAGCCAAGGTCTCACTGCGCTCGTAGCCCAGTCCGGATTCCCCACGGGTCTCACGGGCTCGACCCGTGCTCGCTCGACACCGCTTGGCGGTGTCTCGCAGGGCACTGGCCTTATACCGAGGAGGCCAGTGCGGGCTACGTCTGCGCTCGTAGCCCAGTCCGGATAGGGCACTGGCCTCCTAAGCCAGCGGTCGCGGGTTCGAATCCCGCCGGGCGCGCTCGCTCCTTGCCGTCGCTCGCGCGCCCGGCTCATCCTCGGACCGCTTGATCGCGGCCCTGCGGTCCCGCCGGGCGCGCTCGCGCCTTGCCGTAGCTCGCGAGCCCGGCTCATCCTCGGACCGCTTGATCGCGGCCCTGCGGTCCCGCCGGGCGCGTTCTCCGTTGTGGTGGCCGCGGCGCCCGGCTCATCCTCGGACCGTCTCTCGGCGGCGATGCCCCCTGTACAGGATGATTCTTATAGCCTCCCGGAGCCTTCCGCTCGACAGGAGGCTCCGAACGATGCGTGCATACATCCTGCTGCTCTTGCTCCTGGCCGCTCCCCTGGCCGGGTGCATCGGGGGCGACGACGGCGGCTCCGGGGACAACCTCACCCGAACCCGCGCTGACCCGGGGACCGACAAGGCGGTGATCGACGGTGTGGTCACCGACACGGCCGTCTCGCCGATCGGTAAGGCCAACGTGACCCTGGTCGAGCTCAACATCACCGTCCAGTCCCGCCCGACCGGCGGGTTCGAGATCGGCCCCATCGAGCCCGGCACCTACACGCTGACCGCCCGGGCACCAGGGTACATCTCCTCGCAGCAGAAGGTCCAAGCCAAGGCAGGTGCGACGACCAGCGTCGACTTCCTCCTCAGCCACCTGGCGGAGGACAAGCCCTTCATGCAGAAGTTCGAGGTCGCAGGCTTCCTGACCTACGGTTGGGGCTTGGGGCTTGACGCCGGCGTCGGGCCGGCCGACGGCGCCTTCGTCCGGGACAACAACTGCGACTACGACGCCCTGGCTGGCCCCTTGTGCCGTGGCGAGTTCGAGCTCGAGCCACCGCTCGAGACCCTCGTCTTCGAGATGGACTGGGAGCCCAGCAGCCCGCTGGCCCAGTCGTTCATGGCCATGATGCGGGTCAGCGACAACGCCTCGATCATCACCGGCGAGTGGAGCTTCTTCCAGGTCGAGGGCGAGGCGCCCTTGTACCACCGGATGGATCTCCAGGACCTCGACGCGGTCATGGCCAACTTCACCGAGCGGTGCGAGGACGGCCAGGACGAGTTCTGCAGCCTGAACTTCCGCGACAAGGGCTGGCCGCTCCAGACACGCGTCTGGCCTGGCTACCAGTGCCCGGTCGAGCAGGGTGCCTTCTGCGCCGTGCTCGAGCAGGACTACACGCAGTACGTCACCGCGTTCTACAACGCGCCTGGGCCCCAGGGGTACGCCATCCTCGACGGGAACGGGCCGTGAGGGGGGAGCAAGCGGTTCGAAGGGTGGGACCCAAGACCCATCCGGCGCCGGGCCGTCAAGCCCCTCGGTGACACCGATGACCGAGAAGACCGCCGTCGTGGTGCTGGCCGGCAGCCAGGACCATGCGGACATGGGCTACGCTGCCAACGCGCTCGAGACCGCCCAGCAGTTCAAGGAGAAGGGCCACGAGGTCCAGCTGATCTTCGACGGGGCTGGGACCACGTGGATCCCCAAGCTGACGGACGAGGAGCACGACCTCAACCCTGTTTTCCAGGCCGTCCAGGGGACGGTGGCTGGAGCCTGCGAGTTCTGCGGCAACGCGTTCCAGGTCGCCGACGAGATCGAGCAGAGCTCGGTCCCCATGCTCTCAGAGCACAACGGTCACCCCGACCTGGCCGCCCGGGCCGAGGACGGCTACCGGATCCTCACGTTCTGACCCCTCGACGGAGCGCATCCGAGGCCCTCTTATCCCCGTGCGTCCTAGGCCTTGGCGATGCCAGCTGGCCCACCCACCGATCCCGAGGACACCGGCCCCCGGGTCTCCAGCCTGGAGTCCGCAGCCCAGGAGGCCTTCGATGCAGCGTTCTCGGCCCGCAAGGGCGGCGACCTGGGCGCCGCGATCGAGGGGTACGAGAAGACCGTCGATCTCGGGACCGGGGCCAGCACCCGGGAGGGCAGCGAGCTGGCAGCCAAGGCCAGCTACAACCTGGGCCTCCTCTGGGAGGCCAAGGACGATCCGGAAGCCGCCCAGGAGGCCTACGAGCAAGCCATCGAGCTGGGGAAGGGTGCTGCCTCGGGCCCCGGGCTCGAGGTGGCCGCACGTGCCAGCTACAACCTGGGCAACGCGCTCGAGCAAGGCGGCGACCACGGCGCTGCCATCCACCAGTACCAGGAGGCCATCGCCATGGCTCGCGAGTCGGGGACGGCCGACGGCCGGGAGACCGCCGCCCTGGCCAGCCTCAACCTGGCGGCCACCTTCGACGAGACCGGCGACCTGGACGACGCCCTGACGGTCTACAAGCAAGCCATCGCGCTCGGCCGCGAGCCCGACACACCCAAGGGGTACGAGACCGCCGCCCGGGCCGCCCACAACATGGGACTGGCCCACCACCGAGCCGAGCAGGCCGACGAGGCCATCCGAGCCTACCTCGACGCGTTGGAGATCGCCGGTGAGGCAGGGACGACCGCCGGCGTGGAGATCCGCACGCTCACGCTCTACGCCATGGCCCACCTGCAGGGTGAACGGGGCGACGCCGGCGAGGCGGTGGAGATCCTCGAACGATGCCGCCGGCAAGCCAAGGAGGCAGGCACCGAGCTGGCGCTGACGACAGGCGCCGCGGCAGCCATCGACCAGGGTGATCTCGCCATGGAACGCGACGATCCCGAGGCCGCCCAGCAAGCCTACCAGGCAGGCCAAGCGCTCCTCGAGGGGCTCTCGGGCCAGGAGGCCCAGGAGCTCGTCGCCGAGCTGGCCCGACGGCTCGATCCGGGCTGAGCTTGTGACCTCCACCGCAAACGGCAAGGTTTTTCCCCGCGCCGACCGGTCGAACCCGGCGTGTCCAGCCGCGTCCCCTCCCTGGCCGTCCCAGTCATCGCTCTCCTGGTCCTCATCGCAGGGTGCCCCTACTCCCTGCCGACAGGGTCCAGCGGCCCCGGGGCCAAGTACAAGGACTACCTGACCGGAAGCGGGGTCCTGATCGTCGAGCTGGACTTCGCTCCCGGCAACCGGCCCTCCCCGGAGGTGGTCGACGCGCTCAAGAACCAACTGGGCGACATCACCACCAAGAAGGTCGAGGTCCAGCTCTCCCAGGATCTCCCGAGCCGACAGGATAGCTACACGTACTCGGCCGACGAGCTCAGGGATCTCCACGAGGACACCCAGGACGAGGAAGATCGGAGCGGCGTGGTCGTCATGCACGGTCTCCTGGTCGACGGGAGGATCGAGAACGATCGCACCGCCGGCCTGGCCTTCCACGCCGAAGCCTGGGCCATCGCCATGGGCACCATGCGCGACAGCACGTGCAGCAACACCGCCCTGGTCTGCGCGACCGGTGAGCCCAAGATGAAGTGGATCCTTCGCGCTGTAGCGGTCCACGAGGCCGGCCATCTGCTGGGGCTGGTCAACATCACGCTACCCATGGTCGAGGACCACGAGGACGCCGACCACCCGGGGCACTCGTCGAACGACGAGAGCGTCATGTGGTGGCAGGTCGAGAGCTCGGCCCAGTTCGGCAACCTGCTCGGCGGCGGGAACGGCGAGAACATCCCGTACCGGTTCGACAGCAACGACAAGCAGGACGCCCGGGCGTTACGGAGTGGTTGAGATGAAGAAACCTCACGATCTGCAGACCGAGGCCATCGATCTGGCGCTCGACAAGTCCATGGAGGACCTCCAGACCCTCTTGCGGTGGGTCATGGAGTCCGACGAGCCCGGCGAAGCGATGATGCATATCCAACGGGCCCGCGAGCTCCTGGACGAGATGGAGGAGAACCTCGCGCGGCTCCAGGATCCCTGACCGAGATCAGGCCTCATCCTCCAACTGCACCGAGAAGCTGGCTTGGCTGGGGACGCCTTCCTTGAGCTGCTTGACCCGGATCGATCGGACCTCGTCTACCTTGCCGTCCAGGCGGTCGGTCATCCCAGGCACGTGGGCATCCCCGACCACGACGGCCACGTGACCGTGCTCGTGCGCCAGCCGTGCCACGCGGTCGGCCATGAGCTGATCCCGTTCGTCGATCAACACGCGCTTGACGGTCGGGAACTGCTCGGCCACCTCCTCGATCAGCGTCGGATCGCCCTCGAGGGCACGCTGGAGATCCTCCTCCATGCTCTTCCCCGGGATCAAGGATCCGAGCACCGAGCCTAGGAGCTTGACCCGCTCCCACCAGCCCATCTCACGCACCAGCCGCCGGAACGTCTGCTGGGCAGGCCGGTCGATGAGCGCCACCGGGATGCCAAGCAGCATGGCCGCCTCGCGGCCGGCGAGCATCTCGTCGCCCACGCTACCACCCAAGTCGTCGGCGACCTTCTCCTGGAACCGGGCGATCAACCCGTAGGCGAACCCGCCGCGGTCGCGCTCCTCAGGCGGGGTCAGCAAGCCTTGGAGCCGGGCTTGATCGAGCTCCAGGGCGACGACGTCGGCATCGAACTCGAAGATGTGATGCTGGATCGCCTGGCGCAGCGGGACCACGTGGGCGGTACCCAGGAGGAGCACGGTCGGACCGTGGGGCTCCTCGTCGTCCTCCACACGGCCTAGGGGCCCGGTCGTGTTGGTCGCTGGGGTGGTCACGCAGGGACCCCCAAGGGGCCGGCGGCTCCGATCGCGGGACCGCAGGCTCGTAGGCCGGCGACCTGGTCAGTGGGCACCGGGAGGACGCGCCGACGGCTGGGTGCGGTCTCGGCCACGACGCGCCAGTGTCGGGGATGGGTTAAAGGCGTTTGTGTGGCCGGGTCGAACCGTCCCGGGAGCCCCTGGCGTGCCGGCGATCCCACGGTCACCCGTTGCGGGAGCTGCCCTGCCAACGCTCGGCAGCGGCGCCCACAGCGCCGACGACCACCCCCCAGACCCCACCGAGCACCAGGCCGATGGCGACGTTGGTCGCGCGCACCTGGAGGCTGGTGGGGTCCTGACCGGCCGCCCGGGTCGGCTCCGTGAAGGTTCCGGGGTTGTGCGCCAGGTAGGTATCCCAGAAGAGCTGCGTGGTCACGCCGAAGAGGGCCCCGGCGAGGACCCCGACCAGGACCAGGCTCAGGAAGGGCCGCTCGACGCCTTGGCGTCGGACCGCCCAGATCCAGAGGATCCCAATCAAGCACCAGGCGATCAGCTCGCCCCAGAGGGAGTCCTGGGTGATCCCGAAGGCGACGACGATCCCCATCAGGATCCCGGAGAGGCCCAAGGCGATGATCAACTGGTGGTCGAGGTCCCCCAGCCGGCTCATCAAGGAGGTGACGCGGTCCGAGCTCTTGGTTCGTGCGGTCTCAGGCCATCTCCTGGGTGTCGCCGTCCTCCAGGAGCTCCTCGACCTTGAGCTCGGCCTGCTTGAGCTTGCCCCGACAGGTCTTCACCAACGCCAGACCCTCCTCGAAGCGTTCCATGGCTTCCTCGAGCCCGAGCTTGCCCTCTTCGAGCTCCTCGACGATGGTCTCGAGCTCCTCGAGGGCCTCCTCGAAGGTGGGGCCCTCGTCGCCCGGGGAGGCGCCCGGCTCGTCACCGGGAGGGTCCCCGGGGGGGTCCCCCGGCGGGTCGCTGCGGTCGTCGGCGTCGGCGGGGGCATCGGTCAGGGAGCTTTGCTTCTGCTTCTCGTTCACGGGGAGGCCTCCTCGGTCTCCTGGACATCGGTCGCGATCGTCCCGTCCTCGACCCGGATGTCCAACCGGTCGCCCGGCGCGACGTCCTGGATCGAACGGACGAGCTGGCCCTCCTTCTGGGCGGCTGCGAATCCCCGGCCCAGCACCTTGAGGGGTGACAGCGCATCGAGGGTCGAGGCCCGCTCGCCAAGCCGGTTGTGACCTCGCTCGAGGACCAGCTCAGCGGCTCGCGGCAGACGGCGTTCGAGCTCATCGACGCGGGTCCGGGCGGGATCCATGAGGGCCTCAGGTCGCCGGAACACCGGGCTTCGGGAGAGGGCCTCGAGCCGGGACCGGGCGTGGTCCAGCCGGGTGCGGGCGGCCCTGGGCAACCGGTCGGCCAGGTCGTCGGTCCGTTGCCAGGCCTGCCGGAGCAACGCTTCTGGCCTGGACAACACCGGTCTCGTGGCCAGACCATCGAGCCGGTGACGGTAGACCTGGAGCTGGTGGTCCAACCGAGCGGCCAGCTCGCGCTCCTTGTCGGAGAGCATGGTCAGCGTCTCCTCGCGGCTCTGGGCGGCGACCTCGGCGGCCGCGCTTGGCGTCGGAGCGCGGACGTCGGCGGCGAGGTCGACCAGGGTCCAGTCGGTCTCGTGGCCGACCCCGCTGACCACCGGGACCCGGGATCGGGCCACGGCGCGGACGGCAACCTCTTCGTTGAACGCCCACAGGTCCTCCATCGACCCGCCGCCCCGTGTGACGATGATCACGTCCAGCCGGTTGCCGGCGTCGGCCCACCGGCCCAACCGGGCGATGGCGTCGGCGACGGTCTCGGCCGCGCCCTCACCCTGGACCTTGGCATCGGCGATGACCACGTGCACGTGGGGGCTACGCCGCCGGAGCACGTTGAGCGCGTCCTGGAGCGCGGCGGCGCCCTTGCTGGTGACGATGCCGACGGTCCGGGTGAACTCGGGCAGGGGCCGCTTGCGGGACTCGTCGAACAGGCCCTCCTCGCCCAGGCGCTTCTTGAGCATCTGGTAGCGAAGGTACAGGTCGCCCTGGCCGGCTTCCAGCATCTCGCTGACGTAGATCTGGTACTTGCCGGCCTTCTCCCAGAGCCCGACCGAGGCCTTGGCCAGGACCTCCATGCCGTCCTCGGGCTCGAACTGGAGGCCTCGGGCCTGGCCGCGCCACATGACGCAGTCGATCTCGGCATCCTCGTCCTTGAGCCGGAAGTAGAGATGGCCGGACCCGTGATGGGGGCCCCGGTAGTTCGACACCTCGCCCCGGACCCAGATCTGCCGGAGGTCGGGTTGGTCCTCGAGGAGCTGGCGGACCCGCCGGTTGACCTCGCTGACGGTCAGGACCGGGCGATCGTCGGGGGCCAGGCTCTCCTCGGCCACGGGCGCGGGAGGGCGGCCATCGCCTAAAAGGGTGGGGCGGGGTGAGCGAAACTGGTCCTCGCCACCCACCCCTTTTTCCGAAGGGGTCGCCTACCGCGAACCCGGTGGACGTCCCCCTCCACGCCGAACGGACCATCCGCGACGGTCGCCAGCTGCTGACCCTATGGTCCCAGGGCCAGCAGCACGTCGAACCGGCCCCGTTCCTGCCGTACTGCTACGCCAGGGAGCCGTTCACCGAGGGCCCCGGTGGCCCGGTCCGCCAGCGCCTGGTCCAGGTACGGCCCCTAGGGACCCTCGAGACGGAAGGCTGGTACAAGGCCGAGTTCGCCAACGTCCGCGACCTGGCCCGAACCGCCCACCAGCGCGAACCCGGACAGGTGGCCGATGCGAACATCCCGTTCACCCATCGGATCCTGCTCGACGACCCCGACCACTACCGCGCCTGGCCCAACGGGCCACCGACGACGATGACCTTCGACATCGAGCAGCTCACCACCGGCAAGCGGTTCCCCGGGGAGGACGACCCGCTGATCTCCATCGCCTGGGCCTACGAGGATCAGGCACCCCAGTGCGTGCTCGGCGACGGCCAGGGTGACGCCGACGTGCTGAAGGCCTTCCTGGACGCCCTGGACCGCCACGACCCCGACGTGCTCGTCGGGTACAACGCCCAAGGCTACGACCTCCCGATGCTCGTGGCCCGTTGCAAGGCCAACCAGCTCGACACCACACCTCTCCATCGGGACGGTGGCCGGATCGACGAGGCCGACCGCGGCCAGGGCGCCTGGCTCGTCGGCCGGCTCCTCTACGACGCCTACCACAGCGTTCGTGCCGACCAGACGCTCTACGGGATCAAGGACCGCAAGCTCAAGACCGTGGCCCGGTGGCGCGGTATCGACGTGGTCGAGGAGGACACCAGCGACACCTCACGCCTGGTCGGCACCCAGCGCCTGGCCACGTACAACAAGAGCGACGTCACGGCGACCCGGGAGATCGCCCGGCCCTACCTGGCCAACTTGATCGAGCTGGCCAGCTTCTACGGTGCCCCGCTGAGCATGGTCGCCCAGGCCACCGCCAACTTCCACTGCACCACGCTCCAGGGCCGCATCATGGTCGAGCAGGGCGTGATCAGCGAGGGCACCAACCGGGAGCGCTACCCCGAGCTCTACGCCCAGACCGGCGGCGAGGGCTTCGTCGGCGGCATCGTCGAGATCTACCAACGGGGCCTCTTCCGGCCCGTCACCAAGGTCGATTTCGCCAGCATGTACCCCAGCATCCTGGTCGCGCTGGGTGCCGGCGCCGAGAACACACGGTACCGCGGCACGGTCCCAGCAGGTCCATACCAAGCCAGCCACGAGGGCGACGCGCTCGAGCTCCTGGTCCCCGACCCGTCCCGCGAGACCCGGCACAGGATCACGATCCAGGGCCGCAGCCCCCTGGCCGAGCAGCTCGGCGAGCTCCTGGAACGCCGCCTGGCCCTCAAGGAACAGGCCAAGACCGCCACCACCGAGGCCGACCGGAGCGAGGCCACCAGCCAGCAGGGCATGATCAAGGTCATCCTCAACTCGGTCTACGGCGTGATGGCCAGCCAGTACGCCCGGTACGCCAGCCTCCCGGTGGCCATGGCGATCGTCGGCACCGCCCGCCAGCTCATCCGCCAGGTCGAGGATCACCTGGGCCAGGCCGCCATCGAGACCGACACCGACGGGGTCTACGCCGACGGGGAGGTCCACGCGGCACCGATCCAGGAAGCCGTCAACGCGTGGATCTCCGAGGCGCTGGGCGCCCGGCCCGTGCTCCGGGTCGACGCCGACAGGTACCAGGCAGGCTGGTTCCACGAGGGTAAGAACTACCTGCTGCTCCACCACGACGGCCGGCTCGAGACCCATGGCGTCGCGTTCAAGGGTTCCAGTCGGGCGCCCATGTTCGACAAGGCCCTGGACCGCGTGGCACGCGCCCTGCTCTCCGGCGACGAGGACGTGCACCGTGTGGCCGGCGAGGTCCTCGACCTGGACGCCTACGATCGGGAGGACCTGATCATGCGCGTGCGCCTTGGCAAGGATCCCGAGGCCTACCAGGCCACCAACCACGTCGCCGCGCAGGTCGCCCGGGCTGCCCAGCGACGCGGCTACGAGCCCTCCAAGGGCCAGCAGATCCCGTACGTCAAGGTCCAGGGCGGCTACGATGTCCCCCATGGAGACGCCTTCCGGAGGCTCGATGAGGCCTACTACAAGGAGGTCCTCGAGAAGCTGCTCGCTCGTCTGGGCGTCGAGGCGGTGCCCAAGGACCAGCGGAGCCTGGCTGACTTCCTCTGAGCTCTAGTCGCTCTAGCGGCTCCATCGGAACCCAGGCGACACCCAAGCGAAGGGTTCTTACCTAGCGCCTGGACTGTCAGGCATGGATGGGATGCACGACAGACGCCAGCTTCGAGGTAGTCGGAGATAGGATGCTGCTCAGGCGCGCGACCTGCCGGGATGCCGGTCGTGTCGCCTCGGAATCCAGCGTCTTGGTCCCGCTACCGGCCAGGTGACCTGGCCCGGGCCCGCCGCCCTCGAGGGGACATCGCGCTACGGGTAGCGTGAGCTTTGGCCCGGGGCGCCGGCGGTTTTCGAGGTTCCAACCGTAACCCCTTGAAGTGGGCACAGGGATACCTCACGCGAGACCCATGAGCGCGCGGCCGACACCCCACCCTAGGCACCAGCCATCCAGAGGCCTCGGCCGCGTGCTCTTCATGCTCGTGCCCATGCTCCTGGCCAGCGTCACGCTTCCCCTGTCGGCTGTGGCCCAGACCGGGCCTGACCTGACCATCCACGCCGACCGGACCAGCTACGGCGCGACGGAGACCGTACGGCTGATCGTCCAGAACCACGGCGCCCAGGAGTACCGGGGCCACCTCAACGTCTCGCTGCACAACCTGGACGCGCCCGAGGACGACCACAAGAACAACACGCCCTACTACATCAACGAGCGAGACGTCACCATCCCCGCCAACGGCGGCAACGCCACCTTCACCTGGGACCAGACCAACCGGAAGACCGGCGAGCACGCCCACCGAGGCACCTACGAAGCCATGGTCGGCTGGCAACGGGACGCCACCTTCGTCCACGAAACCTCGCCCACCTTCCAGCTCCAGGAGACGTCGACGGCCACGACCCCCGGCTCGACCGGGCTCGACGTACAGCTCGACCTGCCCCTGCACGGTACCCTCTCGCCGACCCGGGACATCCGCGTCCGGTTCGTGGTCGAGTCCTCCTCCGAGCTGACCTCCGTCAAGCTCAGCGACAACGAGACGACCCTCCTCGAGAAGACCGCCTTCCGCGACCCGGCCCGCTACACCCACGATCGGACCTACACCCTCCCCCCCGGGGACCACTCGATCTTCGTGCTGGCCTTCGACGAGCGTGGCCGCAGCGCCAGCGACTGGGCGAACATCACCATCCCCAAGGAAGCCGTGGCGTCCCCCGGGGGCCCGCTGCGGGTCTCCACCGATCGTCCGACCTACGCGCCCGGGGACGGTATCGAGGTCCTCATCCAGAACACCGTCAACCGGACCCTGGAGGGCCCCCCGCTCTTCGAGATCCTCGGGCCGGATGGCCGGGTCGTCTGGCACCAGCAAGCCACCGGCGAGGAGCCCCTGGGACCCTACGGCACCCACCGGTTCACGTGGGACCAGCGCACCGACAGCGGCGAGCGCGTCCCCATGGGCACCTACCGGCTCCGCGTCGCGTGGGCCCCCGCCGACGCGACGACCTCGTTCGCGATCCTCCCCGGCGGCACCTTCGACCTCCGCCTGTTGGCCCCCGAGCCGGGCAGCGGTCAGCAGGACAGCGTCACCTTCTCCCTGGATGTCGGCCAGCCAGGTGCCAGCCACGTCCAGCTGAGGATCGCCAACGGTCAGGCGAACTTCACCCGCGAGCAGTCGTTCCCTGAGCCCGTCTCCGGCATCATCAACCGGACCATCGACCTCAGCGGCGCCCCGGACGGGACCTACCGCGCCACCGTCCAGGCCCGTGGCCCCGGCGGGACCGCCCAGGCCACCACATGGTTCCGCTTGCTGCCCGACCAGGACACCGGCCGCCCGCAGCTGGTCCTCCTCCATCCCGGCGACGGCGACCACGTCCCGCGCCTGTTCCCCGTCGTCTTCGGAGCCGAGGACGACACCGGGATCACCTACGCCGAGGCCTACCTCGACGGCGAGCTCGTCGGTCGGCAGGCCTGGCCGCATCCTGTCCAGCGGGGCGCCTTCCCCGCCAGGATCCCGTCCGACATGACCGGTGCCCACGACCTCCGGGTGGTCGTCTACGACACCGGCAAGAACCAGGACGCCGCGCTCCTCGAGCTCTCCATCGGTCCGACCATGCCTGCGTGCGCCGAGGTGCTCGCTCAAGCGCACGCCTTGGCGACCAACACGACGCCCGAGGTCCCCGGTGTCCCCACACCGACGGCCACCAACGCGTCCGCCGAGGCCGGCTTCACCTTCCCCTGCCCGACCGCCGACCGAGGCACGGGCGACCGGCACGAGCGCGGCGACTTCGGGTACGCCCGGTCCATCCGCGGCCTGACGGACGTCGAGGTCCGCGGGTACCGGGTGTTCGAGAAGGTCACCTTCGAGGACGGCGACCGTGCCGATCTCTTCGCTGCCATGGATCTGCGCACCCGCGGCCGTTTCATGGTCTTCGACGCCGAGGAACGCGGTAACGTCACCTGGGACCTGAACAGCACGTGGGTCGCCTTCCAACGGGGCGAGCACGTCGTCCTCGAGAACACCCGTGACGGCTCCAGGGTCCTGCTCGTGATGCACGAGGCGACCCCGACCGTCCTCGGTCAACGCCTGACCGCCCAGCTCGAGCCCGGCGCCACCGTCGTCGTCCGGCCGCTGGCCCAAGGCGAGGTCGATCAGGCCCTTGCCGACAGCATCGTCGAGGGCAGGGTCGGCGCCGAGGTCGCCATCCAGGGGGGCGGCGAACCCGAGACCGTCTCCTACGGCGACCTCCAGGTGGTTGCACGGCAGGAGACGCGCCGCGTCACGGCCACGCTCTCGACCGATCAGCACCAGGGCCGCACTGTCGTCCTCACCCTGGCCGAGAACGCGACCTTGGGCGACGAGCTCGAGGTGCTGCTCGACGGTCACGCCGTGGAGGCGGCCGACCGGCTGGAGGATGTCCTCGGGATGCCCGATCCGAACCAGCCGAGCCTGTACTACGTCGTGCAGGATGACGGGCAGACCAAGGTGATCGTGCAGGTCAACCACTTCTCCACCCGGGAGCTGGTCGTCCAGGCCGCCGATATCGCCGAGCGGTTCCTGGGACCGATCGCCATCATCGGCGGCCTCGCGCTGACCGTGGCAGCCGCCGCGGGGCTGTTCCGGCGTCAGGAGATCTGACCCCGGCGCAGTCCCCGGTGGCTTTCTTAAGGGCCGAGCCGTCTTCCTGGCTCGTGCCCACGGCCCAGCTCTCGCTCGGTCTCGAGGATCAGGTGATCGTCGTCACCGGTGCCAGCCGAGGCATCGGCGAGGCCACCGCCCGCGTCCTCTCCCAGGCTGGCGCCCGGGTCGCCCTGGTCGCCCGCAGCGTCGAGCGCCTGGAGGTGCTGGCCGACCACCTGTCCGAGGACGGCGATCGGGCGCTGGTGGTCCGGTGCGACGTCACCGACCCTGGCGAGGTCCACGCGGCCGCCCGGCGCGTGCTCGAGTGGGGGGACCGGATCGATGCCGTGGCCAACGTCGCCGGGTACCCCTTGACCGATGAAGCCTGGCACGGTCGGTTGCACGACCAGCCCCCCGAGCTGTTCGAGAGCGTCCGGCGTGTCGATCTGGATGGCGCCAGGCACTGGACCCAGGCGGTGCTTCCCCCGATGATCGACCGGGGGGAGGGCAGCCTTTGTTTCGTCTCGAGCACGCCGGCCCTCGAAGGCTACAAGGGGACACCCTACACCGAGGCCAAGGCTGCGCTGCTCGGTTTGATGAGGGATGTGGCCCGAGAGTACGGGCCCGACGGGATCCGGGCGAACGCCGTCGCGCTCGGGAACATCGCCACCGAGGCGACGCTCGACGAGACCAGCGACGACTACGACGCGTTGGCCGACGAGGCCGCGCTCGGCCGTTGGGGCGAGCCGGTGGAAGCCGCCCAGGCCATCGCCCTGCTTCTATCACCGTTGGCCGGTTACGTCACCGGGCAGACCCTGGTCGTCGACGGCGGCGGGCTGATGCGCTGACGGGACCCGTCGACCTTCGCGTCCGGCGGCCAGCCGGACGTTCGGTCCCTCCCGAGGCACCCTCAGGTTCATATGGTCCCTGGGGCACTGTGGCACGATGCGGCAGGGAGCGCTGTGGTTGGCCCTCATCCTCCTCCTGGCACCCCTGGCCGGATGCCTGGGTGGCGACGAGAGCGGTGGCGAGGACGTCCAGAAGCAACGGGCCGACGTCACCGAACGGCAGGGCGGCATCG
>CAYXGD010000002.1:0-40149 GCA_964464425.1 uncultured Thermoplasmatales archaeon | reverse complement strand
CCCACGGCACCGCGCCCAAGTACGCCGGCATGGACAAGGTCAACCCGACCAGCGTGATCCTCTCCGGCGTGCTGATGCTCGAGCACCTGGGTTGGACCGAGGCGGCCAAGCTGGTCCGCGACGGGATCCGCAAGACGGTCATGGAGAAGACGGTCACCTACGACCTGGCCCGCCAGATGGACGGCGTGGACCCGGTCAAGTGCAGCGAGTTCGGGCAGGCCATCGAGGCCAACATGCGCGAGCTCGGGGCTTGACCGCCAGGGACCCGAGGACCTGGGCGGGGCCGCTTGTGGCCCTGCCTTCAACCTCCTCCTGTCACCGGGAGGACAGTTCGAGCGTTCCGTAGCAACGGCCATACCCCGCTGACGGGAGTCCGGCCCCTCCCTGACCAGGGAGGGTTCACCATGTCAGACGCAGATACCGATAGCAGCAGCTCTACCTCGTTCTTCGACCGCCGTAAGCTCGCTGGGGCCGTCCTCGGCGTGCTCCTCATCGGCGTCTTCCTGATGCCGACGATCACCGCCGAGCACGCCCCGGCCGACAAGATCGCCGTCAGCGGATCGACCCTCGAGGTCCTCGAGACCCAGGCGGGTCCCGGTGGCAGCTCGTCCGGTGAGATCACCTTGCTGAGCGGGACGATGAAGACCTCGAGCCCGACCGACCTGCTGATCGAGGTCAACACCGAGTGCGCGCTCTACACCGACATCAAGACCAAGGGGAACGACGAGGCCCGCTCGGCCGCCCAGGTCATCGTCTGGGTGGAGATCGACGGCCAGCCGGTGCCCGTCAGCGGGGACGACGATGGCACCCTGGTCTTCTGCCAGCGCGACTTCGCCATGAGGACCTCCGACTTCGCCGACGAGAACGCCACCATCGAGCTGTTCCTCGACACGAGGGCAACGCACGGCTTCGAGTGGTTCCACCTGGACGCCGGCTCCGGCGAGCACACGATCGAGGTCAAGGCCACCCTGGACGTCATCGTCGAGGGGAAGGGCACCGCCAAGGCCCTGATCGGTAAGCGGACCATGTCGGTCCAGCCGGTCAAGCTGGCCAACGACGCCACCATCTAGGCCCCCACGTCGCCACGCGGGACCGCAAGGTCCCACGGGCATCGGACGGGGGGCGGTGGCTCCGCCCCCCGCTCTTCTTCTCCACCATGCTGGCCCGTTGATAACGCCATCCGAACGTGTCAGGACCAACGACCTTCTACCATGGCGCCCAGAGCCTGCCCGAGGCCCGATGAGCCACAGCCACGCCAGGCAAGGGCAGCGTCACCGCGTCCCAGCGTGGGCTGGAGGGGCGGTGCTCGTCCTCTCGGTCCTCCTGATCGTGGCCGGCGGTGGCTTGGCTGCCCAGGGGACCGGCGAGCTCAAGCCCTACGACCCGGACACGCTCCAGGCTCCCCAACTCGACCTGATCGATCCGGCGCCGGAAGCCCCCCCTCCGCCACCTCCCTCCCCGCCACCGCAGGCCACCCTGGTCAGCGGTGTCCACGTGCCGATCGACCCGGCGACCTCGAGCTTGCTGGCCACCGAGGCGGGCCAAGCCCTACAGGTGGTCGCGCTGACCCTGGCCGCGCTGCTGGTGGCCTGGTCGGTCCGGCACCGCGTCCGTCGCGGGGTGCTGATCCACGGTCTCCGGGCCGCCCACGCGGTCACCGACGGGCTCGCCCTCGACGACCTCGACCGCCGGCAGCTCGCCAAGCTCGTCCGCACCGAACCCGGCCTGTCCCTGGACCAGCTGCACGTCCGGCTGGGGAGCACCCGGCTGGCCACCTTGCACCACGTGACCGCCCTCGAGGCCGAGGCGGTCATCGACCGACACACCGAGCGCGGCCGCTCACGGGTCTACCCGGCCGGCTGGGAGCCCCAAGGGCCAGCACCCCACCGACCAGCGCTACCCAGCGTCCAGTGGCGGGGCCCGGGGACCGCCTACCTGGCCGCCCACGGCCGGCACCTGGCCCGGTCGCTGGTCCGCGGCACCGCCATCGTGCTCGGGCACCTCAAGGATCGGCTGGCTCGCCTGGAGGCCACCTGCCGGAGGCTGGCTGAGCAGCTCGACTAGGCCGGACCGAGCGCGCGAGCCCCACAGGACCCTTTTCTACGAAGCGTAGCATCGCAGCGCGATGACGCCACCGACCGGGCTCGACCAGGTCCACGTCGTGGGCCTGCCTGGCAGCCTAAGCGACGAGAGCTACACCCGGATGACCGTCCGCTCGGCCCTGGACGGCGCCGACGCGGCCGGCGCGACGACCGAGCTGGTCGACCTGCGGGAGCTCGACCTGCCGTTCTGCGACGGTCGCGACGACGAGGCCTACCCGGAGGACGTCTTCGAGCTGCGCCGGCGTGTGGGCAGGGCCCACGGGATCATCCTGGGCACGCCGGAGTACCACGGCAGCTACTCAGGCGTGCTCAAGAACGCGCTGGACCTGATGGGGTTCGAGGAGTTCGAGGGCAAGATGATCGGGCTGGTGGCTGTCAGCGGTGGCCGCCTGGGTGGCCTGGCGGCGATGAACGCCCTCCGCGACGTCGGCCGGGCCTTGCACGCGTGGGTTGTCCCCAGCCAGGTCGGTGTGCCGCGGGCCTGGGACGTGTTCGACAACGATGGGCAGCCCACCGACGACCGGGTCGCTCAACGGCTCCGGAAGGTCGGCGAGGAGGTCGTCCGGTTCGCGCGCCTCCACGGTGCCGAGGACGCGCTGTCCGAGTTCGTGGCCCGCTGGGAGGGCGCCCAGCCCAACCCCGGCGGGAAGGGGCGGTGACGGCCCAGGACTTATGGTCCCCCCCCCCACATTGTCGCTGACGGTGGGACGATCCCTGGAGGATCAAGGCCTAGCGGCCTGGATGGTACGCTGATCCCACCTACCTCCGGAGGAGGTGCTTGGCGATGAGGCTGACGATGATCACGGCGACGATGCTCGTGGCCGGCTTGCTCGTGGGGGGGTTCCTCCCGTCTGCGGCCGCAGCGGGTCACACCTGCGTTGACACGGGACAGAACTCCTACGACTGTGTGAAGAACTCTGGGGGCTGTGTCTATGTGTGGACCGATGACGACAGCAACAGCAACCATAACGACAGCAAGGCGCACACCGAGGCTGTGAGCTGTCCTACAAGCGAACTCGGGCCGATCCTCGAGACCACCAGGGGGCTGGTGGCTTGATCCGAGTGACAACCTGCATCCTCCTCTCTCTATCTCTGCTCCCCCTCTCTGGATGTCTTGGAGACGCCGGCGAGCCTTCGACCGATGCAAGCGGATCGCCGGAGAACCGTGATGGACCGCCAGGGCCGGCGGACGGTGGTGCCGAGGCCCCGATCGGCACTTGGGCGCTCCAGGGAAGCACCGAACCTTGGTTCGGCCAGGCGTTCGGGGCACCTTATAGGTCCATATCGGTCCCAGAGGGATGCGATTTCTATGAGATGCGTGTACCCGACGGAACCTGGTCCTTGACGATCACCCTGTTGTCGCCCAACGCCAACCGCACCGGCTCTGGGGAGGAGACCGCCACCTTCATGGCCCGGCCGGCCGACGGCTCTTGGAACGGGTTCTACGCCGCAGGCGCCAGGGAAGCCAACACAGCCCCACCGCCTCGAGATAACTGGACGATGACGGTCGACGACGCGGAGCCAGGCACCTGGGACATCTGGGTCTGGCCCCACGGTGCGGTCACCGACCAGACCTACAACCTGACCGTGACGGCCCGAGGGACCGGGGAGCTCCCGACCGATGCGACGCTGGGCCTGGAAGGGACCTGCGGGGGCCCTTCCGGCTCGGTCGCCCCCTACGCCCAACCGACCAGGTAGTGGAACCTGGGGTGGTCGTGGAGGGGCGCGAAGGCCTCGTGCTCCTCGATGATCGCCCGCATCTCCGGCCGCGCAGTGCTGACCGCGGTCAACCGATCCAGGGCCGCGTTGTGATCGTCGTCCCGGACATCCAGGATCGCCAGGCGGACCTGGGAGACCACGAGCCCGGGTTCCAGGTCCAGCGAGGTCCTCGACCGGCGTCGCCTCCGGGGCCAGGCCCGGATCTACCCGGCAGGATGGCAGCCGCCGACCCCGGCACCCTCGACCTCGCGACCGAGCCTCCAAGTGAGGTTCGACGGATCCGGCAGGGAGAGCCTCGAGCGGCACGGCCGGGAGCTGGGGCGCTCGATGGCCCGGGGCGCCGCGGTAGTGCTCGGCCACGTCCGGGAGCGGCTGGGTGCCCTGGAGACCGCCTGCCGGGACCTGGCCGACCGGCTCGGCTAGGCCCGGGCGAGGCTTTTCTAGGATCGCTAGCATCGGGGACCGATGACCCCGCCCCCCGACCTCGAGCAGATCCACGTCGTCGGTCTCCCCGGCAGCCTGCGGGAGCCAAGCTACACGAGGATGACCGTCCGCTCGGCCCTGGACGGTGCTCGGGATGCCGGCGCGACCACCGACCTGGTGGACCTGCGCGAGCTCGAGCTACCGTTCTGCGACGGCAGCGACGACGAGGACTACCCCGACGACGTGTTCGAGCTCCGGGAGGCCGTCGGCGCGGCCGACGGGATCATCCTGGGCACCCCGGAGTACCACGGTGGGTTCTCGGGCGTGCTGAAGAACGCGCTGGACCTGATGGGGTTCGACGAGTTCGAGGGCAAGATGATCGGCCTGGTCGGCGTCTCCGGCGGCGGCATGGGCGCGCTTGCTCCGATGAACGCGCTGCGGGACGTCGGCCGGGCGTTGCACGCGTGGGTGGTGCCCAGCCAGGCCGGCGTTCCCCGAGCCTGGAAGGCGTTCGACGACGACGGGACCCTCACCGACGAGGGCCTGGCCGGCCGGGTGCGGGCCGTCGGGGAGGAGGTCGTCCGGTTCGCCCGGCTCCACAACGCGGAAGCTGCGCTGGCCGACTTCGTCCACCAGTGGGAGGGCGCCCAGCCCAACCCCGGCGGTAAGGGGCGCTAGCCGAGGGCGTTCCCCTCACGCCTCGGAAGCCTCAGCGCCCAGGGCGCGGCGGAGGTTGGCTTCCTCCTCGGAGGTGAGGTTCGTCCGGATGATCTCGGGGTCGAAGGGCTTGATCGCCTCGAGGAAGCGCTCCTCGTTCATGCTCCGGATGAGGAGGAACAAGGCCGAACCACCCGGATGAACGGCCTGGCCGACCTCCTCGATGAACTCATCGTTGATGCCCACGTCGCCGAACTTGCCGGTGATCGCGCCGACGATCGCGCCGATCGCCATCCCGGCGAGCGGCATGAGGAAGAAGATGCCGACGAGGCCGCCCCAGAAGGCTCCGCCAAGGGCGCCGGCGCCGACCAGGTTGGTGGCCTGCTTGATCTTGGTGCGACCCTTCTGGTTGCGGGTCACGACGCAGGCGTCCTCGAGGGTGAGGGCCTCCTCCTTGCGGAGTTCGACCAACCGATCCCGGGCCTTGCCAGCGGTTCCCTCGCCATCGAAGGCCAGGACGATGAGTTCCTTCATGGTCGTTCAACGGTCCGAGCCCGTGGCACGGGATATACCCTGGGGTGCCGACCCGACCGCCCTTAGGCCCAACCGACCAGGTAGTGGAACCGAGGGTGGTCGTGCAGCGGCTCGAAGCCGTCGTGGTCCTCGATGATGGCCTTGAGCTCGCCCCGGTGGATCGCCACGCGGGTGAGCCGGTCCAGGGCCTCGTTGTGCTCGCCTTCCTTGACGTCGAGCAGGGCCAGCCGGACCTCGGCGACGACCAGGCCGGGTTCCAACCTCAACGCATCGTCCAGGGCCCGGCGAGCAGGTCCTGCCATGCCCAGCTCCTCGAGGCAAACCCCCTGGCAGAAGGCCAGCCAGGCCGAGCCCGGATCCAGGACCCGGGCGGCACCGAACCACGTGGCGGCGTCCTCGAACTCGGCATCGTCCACGGCCCATTGGGCCAGGCGGAGGATACCGGCGAGGCCGGCGGGCAGGTCGGTGAGGTCACGGACGGTCTCTGGGTCCAGGCCTTCGCGGGCCAGGATCGTCTGCAGGTGTTCGGCGCTGGCGCTCGAGGAATCACTGATCAGTATCCGCTGCGGCATCGTGCATCCCAAGGGACGGTCCTGCTAGCCCCCCTATTTGAACCCTGCTCCTGGGGGGAGCTGACGCCAGGACCCAGGGGCCCGCGCGGTCAAGGTGCTTCCTTATCGCTGACGTTGACCGACCTTGACCGGCCGCGAGCGGCGGCGCCGGCGACCGGTGCCAGGACGGTCATCGAGGCGATGGCGATGATGATCCGGCTGGGTCAGTGAGACGAGCGCTCTGGTCCGTGGGCCAGGTCGGCGCCTCCAAGATCCGGCGGCCTCCCGTGCACGCCGGGACGTTCGACCAGGCGCGCCACGACGCATCGCCAGGACCAGGGTCGGGTGGGCCTCAGGGAGGGTTGAAGTGCCAGGCCGGCCTCCCTCGGGTAGGATGACCGAGACCGCCACCTTCGCCGCCGGCTGCTTCTGGGGCGTCCAGCGCACCTTCGACCGGCTGGAGGGGGTGGTCGACACCGAGGCCGGCTACACCGGAGGTCACGCCCCCGACCCGACCTACGAGCAGGTCTGCAGCGGGACAACGGGCCACGCCGAGGCCGTCCGGGTGCTCTACGATCCCGCGCGGATCAGCTACGAGGCGCTGCTCGAGGCCTTCTGGGGGACCCACGATCCCTTCCGGCGCCCTCGGGCTGCCCAGTACCGGTCAGCGATCTTCCACCACACCGAGGCCCAGCGCCGGACGGCCAAGTCGGCCATCGACGAGCTTGAAGCCTCCCGCGAGTCGGCCGGGCGCTTGGCCACCGAGCTGTCGCCGGCCAGGACCTGGTGGGCCGCCGAGGCCGACCACCAGCACTACCACGACAAGCTGGACAAGGAAGACGCTGCGTAGGGAAGGATGGAGAAGGAGGGCCGCCGGGGCCCCACGACGTTATCGTATCCCCGGCGGCCGATCGGACGGATCGCCCTTCGTCCCTGGTTGTGGACGCCGTCCGGGACCTGCGTCGAGCCCCGGATCACGGGGCCCGCGCAGATTCCGGCCGACGTACCGTCAGCGCTCAGGCGCTGTCGGGGACGTCCGCGTTGGTCGGTTCATCGGTGTGGTCCACGAGGACCTTGCCGATGACCGGCGTCATGCGCCACTCGCCGTTGCCTTGCTGTCGCAGGCTCTGGTCGAGGTCGACGTCGATGACGATCTCGGTGGTGCCGTTCTCCGTCACCTCGAACGGCCGGACGATCATGGCCGAACCGCTGGCCAACGTGATGTTGGTGCGGTTGCCGTCCTTGATACCCCAGGTATCGGTCACGTTGAGCCGGATCTGGGTGTAGTTCCCGACCGGGATCGAACCGTTGCCCAGGAAGGCCTTGGCGCCCTCCTCGCTGAAGTTGAGGAGGTTGACCTCGCGGCTCCCGTTGAACAGGGTCACCCAGGTCCCGTTGTCGTCGTCGCCGGCCCAGTGGACACGGACCTCGCTGAGGTTCAGCCAGATCTCGTCGAACTCGTCGGTCGGCGCGTCCTTCACGTAGGCCGAGGCGTTGCCCTTGGCCTGGGCGCTCTGGTTGCCGCCCTGGCCCTGGCCGTCATCAGAGCCCTGTTGGCTCTGACCCTGGTTGGGCTGGTCGGCGCGGGGGTCGTCCTTGACGTGGTCGACGAGCACCTTGCCCACGACAGGGGTCATGCGCCACTCGCCGTTCCCCTGCTCGCGCACGCTCTTCTCTAGGTCCAGGTCGACGGTGACCTGGGCGATGGTGCCGTTGTCGGAGACCTCCCAGGAACGGACGACCTTGGCGGTACCGCTCGAGACGGTGATGTTGGTGCGGTTCCCGTCCTTCATACCCCAGGCATCGGTCACGTTGATTCGGATCTGGGTGTAGCGGCCGGTGGGCACGTCGGCCTCACCGAGGAACGCCTTGGCACCGGTCTCGTTGAACCGGAGCAGGTCGACCTGCTTGGTCCCGTTGAACACGGTGATCCAGCGGCCGTCGTCCTCGTCGGTCTCGTTCTCGTCGGTGGACTGCTCCTCTAGGGGCTCGCCACCGGTCTCGTTGCCGCCCGTCTCGTTGCCGGCGGACTCGTTGCCGCCGGTCTCGTTGGAGGCGGTCTCGTTGCCCTCCTCCTCGAGGTCGACGGTCTCGTTGTCGTCGTCCTCGGTCTCGTCCTCGTCGTCGGAGCCGTTGCCGGCGAAGTGGACCTGGACGGTGTCGAACTCGACCCAAATCTCGTCGAACTCGTCGGACGGCGCGTCCTTGACGTAGGCGGTCATGGGCGCCATGCCATCCTGGCTGGTGCCCGCGGTGCCGTTGCCGTCACCGCCAGACTGACCGTCGGAGGCGCTGGCCTCGTCCGGCTGGTCGCCGTTGGGGCCGGAGGCGCCTTCCTCGACGATCGTCTTGCCGATGACCGGGGTCATCCGCCACTGGCCGTTACCCTGCTCACGCAGGCTCCGGTCCAGGTCGACGTCGAGGATGACACGTGTCTCCTCGCCCTCGGCGATGTCGAACGACTTGACGACCTTCACGGTACCGCTGGACACGGTGATGTCCACACGGCTGCCGTCGTCGGCCGAGATGCCGTAGGCGTCGTCGACGATGACGCGGATCTGGGTGTAGGTGCCCGCGGTGAGGTTGGTCTCACCGAGGAAGGCACGGGACCCCTCGTCCTGGAAGTTCAGGAGGTCGACCGTCCGGCTCTCGTTCACGACGGTGATCCACTCACCCTCGTCGCTCTCGTTGCCGCCGTCCCCTGCGTAGTGGACGCGGACCTCCGAGAACGTGACGTTCACATGATCGAAATCATCCCTGGGCGCGTCCTTCACGTAGAACGACGCGCTGCCGTCTCCCCCATCCCCGGTGACGCATCCCGCGAACGCGGGGCCCAGGAGGGCCACCGCGGCGAGGATGATCATCGGGTTCCGGAGCTTCTGCTTGCTCAGGCGCATGGTCTTCAACGGCCATCTACCCGCCTACCGTATAAAGGCCCTGTTCGACCTGCATCGAAATGGACGGGGAACCAAGGGTCGAAACGGCCCATATGGGAAGCTAGAGCTTACCACGGTCCGCGGGACCGCCGCCAGCGAGGACGTGCGGGCGTGCCACGCCGGCCGGCACGAAGGCCGGGCACCGACCCCCCTCCCCAGCCATGGGGACCGGGGGTTCCAGTTCGCCCACACCCGGGACCGGGGCGCTGGACACTGGGCAGTAAGAGAGGTCCAGTCCCCGCTCCCGGATCACGTACGGCTCGTGATGCGGTCGACATGCGCCGTACTAACCCGGGACCGGGAACTGGACACTGGGCAGTAGGAGAGATCCAGTCCCCGCTCCCGGATCACGTACGGCTCGTGATGCGGTCGACATGCGCCGTACTAACCCGGGATCGGGGGTTTGGTCAGTGCCCACAGCTACGTGGGCCAGATCCCCGCTCCCGGATTCGAACCGGGGGCATCCTGCTGGCTGCAACGCCTGTCGGGTCCTACCCGAAGATCTCGTCTCTACAGGCAGGCGCTCTGGCCAGTCTGAGCTAAGCGGGGGTGCCCCGGCCATCCCTGATGCCGTACTTAGGCGTTGCGGGCCCGCTGAGCCGGCCCGTGGCCGAGGGGGCAAGGGGCGGGAGAGGGCCTTCATGCAGGGGGAGCATGTGAGGAACAGGAACGTTGAAACGTCCCCAGGCCTGTCCCGGCGTGTCTGAACATATTCAGCGGTGGTGGCGCTGCGATGTTCGTCGGAGTTGACACCCGTGCCCGATGCCGACGATGGGCGTCTGCAGTCGACCTGGCTGATCCCTGCAGCCATGCTGCTGGTCGGGCTGCTCCTGACGGCCGCCGTCGCTGGGGCGTGGCGCGACCGGATCGTCACCGAGGCCCATGAAGAGTTCGAGCGGGAGAACGCCGGCCTCTCCCGGGCGCTCGCAGACGAGCTGCGGTTGCACGTCGGGGCCCTGCAGGGAGCCGTGGCCCTGTTCCAAGCCTCCGACCGGGTCGAGCGGGACGAGTTCCAGACCTACGTGAGCTCCAGACACCTGGCCAACGACTTCCCCGGGTTGGAGGGGATCGAGTACGCCGAGCTCGTCCACCGTGACGAGCTGGACGCCTACCTCGAGCGCATGCGTGGGACCCACGGACCCGGGTTCGAGATCGACCCCGCCGGGAACCGCTCGTTCTACGTGCCCCGGACCTTCGAGGGCTCCAGCTACCTCTTCCAGGAGCCCATCGGCGAGGACCTGGCGACCCACCCCGCCCGGCAGGCTGCCATGGAGCACGCGTTGGCCTCGGGCCAGCCGGGCATGACCGAACCCATCATGCTCGAGGGCCAAGCCGCAACCGACCACGTCGAGGTCTTCGTGCCGATCTACGCGTCCTCCCAGCGGCCGCCCTCCGAAGAGAGCCGCCGGGAGAACCTGACAGGGTGGATCAGCGGGGACCTGCTCGTCCAAGACGTCGTCGAGAACGCGTTCAAGGACCGCTTGGGCGGCCTCCAGGTCACAGTGACACCGGACGGCGGGGGCGACGCCCTGGCCATCCTACCCGAGGGCGAGCCCATCGAGGATGGCCGGTTCCAGCAGGACCAGCGCCTGGCCCTCTACGGCCAGACTTGGGCGCTGGAGGCCGTCAGCCTCCCCGGTACGATCTCCACCGATGAGGCCCGAGAACCTTGGTACGTGGCCGCGATCGGGACGGTGGTGGCGTTCTTGGGTGCCGCCCTGGTCGCCGTGATCAGCCGATCCGAGGACCGTTCCCGGCGACGGGCCGAGGCCGCGGCCGAGCGGGTCCGCAAGGAGACCGCCACCGTCGACCTGCTCCAGGAGATCACCGCGGTGGCCCACGACACCGACGATGTCGAGGAAGCGCTGACCTACTCGATGGAACGGGTGGCCCGGTTCGCCGGCTGGGAAGCCGCCCACGTGTACTGGTACAACCCAGCCGCCGATCTGTTGGAACCCTCGGACCTGTGGTGGTGGCCTCCCGATCGGAGCTTCCCCCAGCTCCGGGAGGTCACCCGAGCCACGACCTTCGAGCCGGGGGAAGGTGTCCTCGGTCAGGTCCTCTCCCAGCGGGCCCCGGTGGCCCAAGAGGACATCAGGACGGTCGATCGCTCCCTGCGAGGCCGATCCGACGCCGACCTCGGCGTGGCCGGCCACTTCGCCTTCCCTGTGACCGTCGGGGACGAGATCGTGGCCGTGCTGGAGTTCTTCGACGTCGACGTGGAAGCCCCGGACGAGGATCTCCTCGAGGTCATGGGGAGCGTCGGTGCCCAGCTAGGCCGCGTGGTCGAGCGCCAGCGCGCCAACGAGCAGGTCGAGCGCGGCCGTGACCGCCTCGAGGCCGTGCTCGATGCCCTCGAAGATCCTTTCACCGCCGTCGACCGGGACTGGCGGTACACCCACCTCAACGAGGCCGCCGCCGAGACCTTACCGGAGGGCCTCACGGTGGAGGACGCCATCGGCCGGACGCTCTGGCAGCTCTACCCGGATCTCGAAGGCACGCGAGAAGCCGGGCACATCCGGCAGGCCATGACGGCACGGGAGCCGGTGGCCTTCGAGGAGCACGACGAAGAGACGGGAGCCTGGTGGCAGACCCGGGCCTTCCCGTTCGAGGAGGGGCTAGCCATCCTCTTCCAGGACATCACCGACCAGAAAGCTGCCGAGGCCGCCCTGCGGCAAGAGGGGGAGCGCCTGGCCGCTATCGTCGACACCCAGCAGGCGGTCGCCCAGGCCGCCCTCGAGCGCCAGGAGGTCATGGACGTCGTCGCCCAGGCCGCCCAGGCGTTGACCGGTGCTGACGGCGCCGTGGTGGAGCTCGGCCAGGACGGCAAGATGGTCTACCAAGCGGCCACCGGCACGGCCGAGGAGCACGTGGGCCTCGAGCTCGATGCCGAGACGAGCCTGTCGGGCCGCTGTTACCGGACCGGGGAGGCCGTGGTCTGCCCCGACACCGAGGAGGACGACCGGGTCGACCAGGAGGCCTGCCGGCGGATCGGGCTGCGTTCGATGGTCCTGGTACCGCTGGCCTACGAGGGTGAACGCTTCGGCGTGCTCAAGGTGCTCTCCAGCCAACCTGGCGCCTTCAGCGCCACCGACCAGGATACCCTCCAGCTCATGGCCGGCCTGATCGCCGCGTCGATCAGCCACGCCCGGATGTTCGAGCAGCTCCAGGAGGCCAAACGAGCCGCCGAACGGTCCGAGAAGGCCAAGAGCGAGTTCCTGGCCAACATGAGCCACGAGATCCGGACCCCGCTGAACGCCGTGATCGGGATGACCGGCCTGCTCACCGACACGGACCTCGACGAGGAGCAGCTCGACTTCGTGCAGACGATCCGCACCAGCGGGGATCACCTGCTGACCATCATCAACGACATCCTTGACCTCTCGAAGATCCAGGCCGGCCGGCTGGAGCTCGAGGACCAACCCTTCCACCTGCGGGCCACCATCGAGGAGAGCCTGGATCTGGTGTCGAGCAAGGCCTACGAGAAAGGCCTGGAGCTGGCCTACCGGATCGACGAGGACGTGCCCGAGGGCATCCAGGGGGACCCGGGACGGTTGCGTCAGGTGCTCCTCAACCTGCTCTCCAACGCGGTCAAGTTCACCCCCGACGGCGAGGTCGTCGTCACCGTCCACCACGAGACCGAGCAAGCCGCCTCCGGGGAGCATCCGCTGCGCCTCCGGTTCGAGGTCCGGGACACGGGCATCGGCATCTCCAAGAAGCAGCAGGCTGGGCTGTTCGAGGCTTTCTCCCAGGCGGATGCCTCCACGACCCGGCGGTTCGGAGGCACAGGCTTGGGTCTGACGATCTGCCGCCGCCTGGTCGAGCTCATGGAGGGCGAGATCGGCGTCGACAGCGCGGAGGGGAAAGGGTCGACGTTCTGGTTCACGATCGAGACCGGACCGGCCGACATCCCAGCCAAGCGGCCCGAAGCGGTGCCGCCGGGCGTGCTCCAGGGCAAGGACGTTCTCGTCGTCGACGACAACGCCACCAACCGCCGGATCCTCGAGCACCACCTCCGGGCCTGGGGCATGGTCCCCGAGATGACGGCCGACCCCGAGAAGGCGCTCGCGATGGCCGAGCAGGGCCAGCGGTGGGACCTGATCCTGCTCGACTTCCAGATGCCCGAGATGGACGGCCTGACCTTGGCCCAACGGCTCGAGGCCACGGGGCTCGACGGCAACGTGCCCAAGATCCTGCTCACGTCGGTCAACCTCACCCCCTCCGCCCTGGCCGATGCCGGGGTCGACCTGGCCGGCCACCTCAACAAGCCGCTCAAGCCCTCGAACCTCTACGATGCGCTCTCGACCGCCCTCGGCGCCGGCGATGGGGGCCAGACCGCCCCCCAGGCCGGTGGGGCCCTGGACCACGGGATGGCCGAGCGGCTCCCGTTGTCCATCCTGCTGGCCGAGGACAACGCCGTCAACCAGAAGGTAGCCGTGCAGATGCTGGAACGCTTGGGCTACGAGCCCGAGGTCGCCGGCAACGGGCAGGAGGTGCTCGAGGCCCTGGAACGGACGGACTACGATGTGGTCCTGATGGACGTCCAGATGCCGGTGATGGACGGGTACGAAGCGACCGAGCGGATCCGCGAGACCCTGCCCGACAAGCGCCAGCCACGGATCATCGCGATGACAGCCCACGCCGGCGAGGATGCCCGGTCCAAGGCCCTGGCCAGGGGCATGGACGACTACATGGCCAAGCCGGTGGATATCGACACCCTGGTCGAGGCGTTGAACAAGGCCAGCGAAGCGCTTGGCTGACCACCGGTCCACGCGTACCCGACCCGAACATCTTGAGCTGTCCGGCCGGTTCGTGGTGCTGCAGGGTAGAAGGCCTAACGCGGAACCTTCAAAGGGGACGGGAGCGAGAACCTGGAGGCGGTGGGCCCACGTCGGAACAGCGTGGGGTGCCGGTGGGTGACAGCGTGGTCCCGGGTGACAGAGAACTGGGCGAACGGGGGGTCGACTGGCACCGTTTCTGGGCGCACGCCCAAGACCTGGCGTGCGTCGGCGACGGTGAGGCCCGGTTCCTCTGGCTGAACCCTGCCTGGAAGCAGCTCCTCGGGTGGCGACCTACCGAGCTCAAGGAACGGGGCTTCATGGCCCTGGTCCACCCCGAAGACCTGGCATCGACCAAGGCCGCCTTCGCCGAGGTCCTGGATGGGGAGGACGCCGACATGTTCCGGTGCCGCCTGGCCGCCAAGGATGGCACCTACCGCTGGCTCTCCTGGACGGCCCATTGGGAGCCCGACCAGGAGCTCGTCTACGCCTACGGCCGTGATGTCACCGACATCAAGGAGGCCGAGCGGGAGCGCCAGATGGAACGCGACCGGCTCAGCCAGGTCGTCGACCTCCAGCAGGCCATCGGGCAAGCCCACCCGGACGTCCAGGCCATGATGGATCTGGTCGCCGAGCGCGCCCGGGCCATGACCAACGCCAACGGCGCCGCGGTCGAGATCGTCGAGGATGATGACATCGTCCATCAGGCTGCCACCGGTACCAGCGAACCCTACAAGGGGCTCCGCCTGAGCCTCCGGGACAGCCTCTCCGGGGCCTGTTACCAGGAGGGGCGGCCCATCTACTGCCACGACAGCGAGCGCGACCCCCGGATCGACCGCCAAGCCGCCCGGCAGACCCAAGCCCGGTCGGTCGTGGTGGTGCCCCTGGCCCACGAGGACGACCGGTACGGCGTGCTCAAGGTCACCGCCGACCACCCCGAAGCCTTCAGCCAGGAGGACATCGAGCGCCTCAAGCTGGCCGCCGGCCTGGCAGGCGCGGCCATCACCCAGGCCCGCGCCTTCACCGAGCGCGAGCGGCTGATCGACGAGCTGGCCACGGCCAAGGAGGCTGCCGAACGAGCCAACCGGACCAAGTCCGAGTTCCTGGCCAACATGAGCCACGAGATCCGCACCCCCATGAACGCGGTCATCGGCATGACCAGCCTGCTCGAGGACTCGGGCCTGGAGCCCCAGCAGATCGAGTACGTGGAGACGATCCGGACCAGCGGCGAGCACCTGCTGACCATCATCAACGACATCCTCGACCTCTCCAAGATCGAAGCCGGCCGCCTCGAGCTGGAGGAGCAGGCCTTCGATCTGCGCAAGGCCGTCGAGGAGGCCGTCGACCTGGTGGCCCCGAAGGCGGCGACCAAGGGCCTGGAGATGGCCTACGAGATGGGGGAGGGGGTCCCCGAGGCCATCCGGGGGGACCCCGGCCGGTTGCGCCAGATCCTGGTCAACCTCCTGTCCAACGCCGAGAAGTTCACCGAGGAGGGCGAGATCGTCCTCAGCGTCCACGCGGACGAGGCCCGCGCCGAGGAACGCACCTTGCGGTTCTCCGTCCGGGACACCGGCATCGGGATCCCATCCGATGTCCAGGATCGCCTGTTCAGCCCGTTCACCCAGGCTGACGCGTCCACGACCCGCCGGTACGGGGGTACAGGCCTAGGTCTGACGATCTGCCGTCGGCTCACCGAGATGATGGGTGGCGAGATCTGGGTCGAGAGCACCGAGGGCAAGGGGTCGACGTTCCACTTCACGATCACGACCACGGTCGCCGATCTCCCGGTGGTCCGTCCGGCCGACCGTGCCGAGGTCGTCCTCCAGGGCAAGCGTGCCCTGGTCGTCGACGACAACGAGACCAACCGGCGGATCGTCCGCCACCATCTGGAGAGCTGGGATCTGGAGGTCGAGGAGACCGAGGACCCCATGGAAGCCCTGGCGTGGATCAAGGGGGGCCGCCCGTACGACCTGGTCATCCTCGACCATTCCATGCCGGGGATGGACGGCCTCGAGCTGGGCGGGAAGATCCAGGCAGCCGCCGGTAGCTCGCTGCCGTTGGTGATGCTCACCTCGCTCCCGCGGGACCCCAAGCAGGTCCAGGCTGCGGGGGTCGAGCTGGCCGGCTACCTGACCAAGCCGATCAAGCCGTCGAGCTTGTACGACGCCCTTGCCGAGACCTTCGAGGAGCTCCGCGTCCCGACCGAGGACCGGAAGGCCCAGAAGACGGTGCCCGAGCTCGGCAAATCGCATCCTCTCAAGATCCTCCTGGCCGAGGATAACCAGGTGAACCAGAAGGTCGCCCTGCGCATGCTCGAGCGCCTCGGCTACCGGGCCGACGTGGCCGCCAACGGGATCGAGGCCGTTGAGGCCGCTCAACGCAACGCCTACGACCTGATCCTGATGGACGTCCAGATGCCCGAGATGGATGGCTACGAGGCCACCGGCCAGATCCTCGAGCACGCATCGGGCCAGGACCGCCCACGGATCGTGGCCATGACCGCCCACGCGGGCCACGCCGACCGGCGGCGGTGCCTGGAGGCCGGCATGGACGACCACGTCAGCAAGCCCGTGGACCTCCACGAGCTGGTCGGCGTGCTCCAGGCGACCGAGAGGAACGACCGCTCGCCCGATGGCTCCCGGGACCAAGCGACAGCCTGAGCCCGGGGCCTGCGCCCGACCGATGGTTTGACGCCCCCTACCGACATAGCCGGCCTGCGACCAGGAGCACCCGTCCATGCTCGACCACGCCAAGCTCGATCAGTTGCGTGAGATCCTCGGCGACGACCCCGAGGGTGTGGGCGACATCATCGACACTTTCCTGGACGATACGCCCAACAGCATCGAGGCCCTGAAGGCTGGCCTGGCCGACGGGGACGCTAGCGCGGTGGCCAGCGCTGCCCACAAGATCAAGGGCTCGTCGTCGACCCTCGGCGCGATGCGGCTCTCCGAGCTGTGCAAGACCTTCGAGGAGAAGGCCAACGAGGGCGACCTCTCGGCGGTGGACGCCAGGATCGACGAGCTCGATGAGGTCTGGGAGGCCACCGAGACCGCTCTGCAGGAAGCGCACCCGGTCTCATAGGTCACTTGATCCGGCCGCGGCCGGACTCCTCCTCCTCGATCAGGTTGAGCACCCGGGAGACATCCTCGGACCGGACGGGTTTCTGGACGATCTCGAAGGCCCCGAAGGAGAGCAAGCCACGGACCCGATCGTCATCCCGATCCAGGGCGCTGACGATGACGACCTTGAGCTCGGGCTCCTCCATCAGCATCAGGCCGGCGGCCTCCTCGCCGTCCATGCCCGGCATGTCGATGTCCATGAAGACGACGTCCGCACCGACGTCCCGGAACGCCTCGACGGCCTTGGCACCGTCCTCGACGGCGTGGATCGCATCGGCTGGGATCCCTTCCTTGATGAGGAGCTTCTCCAGGAGCTTGCGGATGACCGGCGAGTCGTCGACGATCATGTAGTCCTTGGCCAGCGACGCTTCCTCCCGACAGTGTACAACAGGGGTTGAGGGCGCCGCCTTTGTTAAAGGGAACGGTCGGGTCGCAGGGAGCAGCGCGGCCGCCTGAAGCGCTTCGAGCCGCGCTGGGCCGGCCGCGGGGCCGACGGGAACAAAGGGAAGGCTCAAGAGCCGTCGCCGCGGACGGTAGGATGGACCCCTCCGCTCGGGGTCCCTGAGATGGCACCATGGCTCCCCCTACCTCGCGCGACGATGGTCGCCTAGGGTCCCTGTTGGACCTGCGCAGGTGGGCCTCGGGCACGCCGTGGGCCATCCTGATGATGGGGATGCTTCTCTCGGGCGGGATCGCCTACGCCTGGTCTGAGAACCTGGAGGAGGAGACCCGTTCCAGGTTCGACGCTCAGACCCAGCAGTTCCCCGACCGTCTCGACCAGGCGTTCGGCGAGGATCTGGCCGTGATGAACGGTCTGGCGTCCATGGCTGAAGCCGCAGGACCGATGGATCTCCGCAGCTTCCAGGGGTTCGTCGATGCCCAGCAGGTCTCCCAGGCCCAACCCTCGATGCAGGGCATCTACATCGTGGCCGAGGTCCCGGAGGATCGTCGTGACGAGTTCGAGGCCGTGATGCGTGAGGGGGGCCAGCCGGGGTACAACCTGACGACCGAGACCGATGAGGGTCCCTACGAGGCCGTGGCGTTCACCTCAGGGAGCCGAGCCCCGGACGCTGGGGCCGACCTCGGGGCCACGCCCAGCCGCCTGGACACGATGCACCGTGCCGACCAGGTCGACGGAGCGATCATGGCCCCCGCCCCCGGAGGCCAGGGCGCGACCCAGAGCTTCGACGTCTTCCTGCCGGTCACCCTCGGGTTCGGCGATGGGAGCCAGCCGCGGTTCCACGGCTGGGTCGCTGCGTCGATCGACGGCCGCACCCTCGTGCAGGACGCTCTCCAGAACGCCGTCTACCAGATCCAGGTGGACGTCTACGCTTCCTCCCAGCCCGACCCGGCCACCTTCGTCACAGGGTTGCCGGCCGCCACCGGGTCCGCGATGACCGACGAGCCCACGCACACCAACCAGCGCCACCTGGCCCTGGCCGGGCACGTCTGGACCATCGAGAGCAACGCGCTGCCTGGTTTCGTCACCCTGCAAGAGGAGCTCCAACCCTGGGGCATCCTGGGCGCCGGCATGCTCGTCACCGTGCTGATCTCCCTGATCGGCGAGGTCATGGTCCGCTCCGAGGGCATGGCCCAACGCCGGGTGGAGCAAGCCACCGAGGCGCTTCAACGGGAGAAGGCGACGACCGAGCTGCTCCACGACATCGCCGTCTCGGCCAACGCGGCCCAGAGCCTCGAGGAGGCCTTCAGCGCAGCCCTCGACGACCTCTGCGACCACACCGGCTGGCCGGTCGGGCACGTCTACAACGTCGAGCACGTCGAGGAAGGGCCCTGGAGCGTCGAGCTGGCCTCGACCGGGCTCTGGCACCTGGACGATCCCGAGCGGTTCCGGGACTTCAGGGCGGTCACCGAGGTCACCCGGTTCGGTCCTGGGGAAGGGCTGCCGGGCAAGGTCATGGTCCGCGCCGAGCCGGTGTGGACACGGGAGCTGACCCAGGAGGCCGGGTTCCTCCGCTACCGGTTCGTCCGCGACCTGGAGCTGCGCACGGCCCTGGCGTTCCCGGTCCTGGTCGGGACCAAGGTCGTCGCCGTGCTGGAGTTCTTCTCCACCGAGGAGCTGGAGCCCGACGAGGACCTGCTGTCCACCATGGCCGCGGTGGGCAACCAGCTCGGCCGCGTGGTCGAGCGGGTCCGGGCCCAGCGGGAGGTCCGCGAGGCCAAGCGGCGGGCCGAGCAGGCCGCCAAGGCGCGCTCGGAGTTCCTGTCGAACATGAGCCACGAGATCCGGACCCCCATGAACGCGGTCATCGGGATGGCCGGCTTGCTGGACGACTCCGAGCTGACCCCCGAGCAGCGGGAGAGCGTCCGGACCATCCGGAAGAGCGGCGAGCACCTGCTCACCATCATCAACGACATCCTGGATCTGTCCAAGATCGAGGCGGGGAAGCTGGAGCTCGAGGAGCACACGTTCTCCCTGCGGGAGGTCGTCGAGGATAGCCTCGACCTCGTCGCTCCGAAGGTCGGGCAGGCCCCCATCGACCTGGCCTACCGGCTGGAGGACGATGTCCCGGAGGCCCTTCGCGGTGACGCTGGCCGGCTGCGCCAGGTCCTGCTCAACCTGACGAGCAACGCCGTCAAGTTCACCGAGGAGGGCGAGATCGTCGTCACCGTCGAGCACGTGGCCGGGGGGACCGAGCCGGGGTCGATGGCCACCCTGGCCTTCCACGTCCGGGACACCGGGATCGGGATCCCCAGGGACAAGCAGGACCAGCTGTTCGACGCGTTCACCCAGGCCGACGCCTCGACCACCCGCCGGTTCGGCGGGACCGGGCTGGGCTTGGCGATCTGCCAGCGGCTGGCCGAGATGATGGGCGGAGAGATCTGGGTCGAGAGCACCGAGGGCGAGGGCTCCACCTTCTCGTTCACCATCGAGGGCGAGGTCGCCCAGATGGCGGAGCGATCCCCCGATGAGCTGGACAGCACCGGGCTCCGGGGCCTCCGGGTTGGGGTCGTCGACGACAACAAGACGAACCGAGACATCCTCGTCCACCACCTGACGGCTTGGGGGATGACCCCTGAGACCTTCGCCAACCCAGCCAAGGCCCTGGAAGCCATCCCCCGCGGCGAGCCCTACGACGTCCTGATCCTCGACCACCAGATGCCCGAGATGGATGGGTTGGACCTGGCGAAGGCGCTCGAGGAGACCCTCGGGGAGGACACGCCGCCGATCCTCATGCTCTCCTCGCTCGCCGTCGGGAGGAAGGCGGCTGAGGACCGGGGCGTGGAGCTGGCCGCCTCCCTCAGCAAGCCCGTCAAGCCTAGCATCCTCTACGATGCCCTGGCCACGAGCCTGGCCGGGACCATCGAAGCGGCCACCCCGGCACCCAAGCAGGGATCCGAGATGGCGGGCGACCATCCGCTGCGGATCCTGCTGGCCGAGGACAACCACGTCAACCAGAAGGTCGCCACCCGGATGCTCGAACGGTTGGGCTACCGGCCCGACGTCGTCGCCAACGGCCACGAGGTCATGGACGCCCTGGTGGGCCGGCGCTACGACGTCGTCCTCATGGACGTCCAGATGCCCGAGATGGACGGCTACGAAGCCACGCGCGCGATCCGGGCCCGCTTCCCGAGACCCGAGCAGCCGACCATCGTGGCCATGACGGCCCACGCGGGGGCCGATGCCCAGAAGGCCAGCCTGGATGCCGGCATGGACGATCACATCACCAAGCCGGTCACCCTGGAGCAACTGGCCCAGACCCTGGCCCAGGTCGAGCCGCTCCCTCCCGAGGTGGCCGGCGACCCGGCCTCTGGTGACCAGCCCCCCACGCCGGGGGACCCCCCGCCGGGGGTGTCGACGGGCGAGCCGGCGTCGGAGGCCCCAGACGATCCTCCCGAGGGACCCGACGACGAGCCGCTGGTCGACCAGGGCCACCTCGATCGATTGCGCGAGATCCTCGGCGGCGATCCGGCCGAGGTCGCCGAGCTCGTCGACGTGTTCCAAGAGGAAGCCCCCGGCTACCTCTCGGCGATGGAACGGGCGCTGGCCGCCGAGGACCACGACCAGCTCCGGCAGGCCGCCCACGGCCTGAAAGGCACCAGCGGGACGTTGGGCGCGCGTCGGCTCCAGGCCCTGTGCAAGGAGCTCGAGGAGGAGGCCCGGCAGGGGTTGCCGGACCGGGCGCCAGAGCAGGTCCGCGAGGCCCACGAGGTCTTCGATGCGACCCGGGACGCCCTGGACGAGGCCACGCGGCACCCCGGCACCGATCAGCCTACCTGATCCGGCCAGCCCCGGGGCTTTCCTCCCGGATCCGCTGCACCATGGTCTGGATCTTGCCGGTGTCCAGGGGTTCGCGCAGGATCCCGAAGACGCCGAAGGCTACCATCTCCTGGAGCCTCGGATGATCCTCCGGAAGCTCGGTGAGCAAGACGATGCGGGTCTGGGGCCGTTCGAGAAGGATCGCCTCGACGGCGTCGGCGGGATCGAGACCGTGGAGGCTGGTGTCGAGCAGGACGATCTCGGGCCTCAGGTCGCTGAAGGCGGCCAGGGCATCGTCACCCCGGTCGAACGTGTCGACGCGGTCCTCACCGATCCCGGCCTTGGCCAACGCAGAGGTGAGGGTCAGCTGGACCGCCGGCGCGTCCTCGACGATCATGTACGTGTCGCTCACCTGGCGTCCTTCCGGTCCCGTGGCTCGTGTGGGCGATGGCTGGGGGCCCGTCTTACGTCTGGCGGTCCTGGATCTCAGAAGAGGGTCTGCTGCTTGCGGTGCAGCTCGCCGGGGACCTTGACCGGGTACCGCTCGTTGAGGCACCCTTTGCAGAGGTGGTCGCCGGGCTTCCCGATGGCCTTCTCGAGCCCGGGGATGCTGACGTAGGCCAAGGAGTCGGCGCCGATCGTCTCGCAGATCTCGTCGACCGACTTGTGCGCCGCGATCAGCTCGTCTCGCGTGTTCATGTCGATGCCGAGGTAGCAGGGCGCCCGGATCGGCGGGCACCCGATACGGACGTGGACCTCCCGGGCGCCAGCGTCGCGCAGCATGTCGATGAGCTGGCCCATGGTGGTCCCTCGGACGATCGAATCGTCGACCAGGACGATGCGCTTGTCCTCGATGACCGACCGGACCGGGTTGAGCTTGATGCGGACCCCGGTGGTGCGGTCCTCCTGCTCCGGCATGATGAAGGTCCGGTGGACGTAGCGGTTCTTCATCAGGCCCTCGGCCATGGGGATGCCTGAGGCCTTGGCGAACCCCGAGGCGTGGGCGCGCCCGGAGTCCGGCACCGGGACGACCACGTCGGCGTCGACGGGCGACTCGGAGGCCAGTTGCTCGCCGAGCTTGACACGGACGTCGTAGACCTCGCGGTCGTCCATGACCGAATCGGCCCGGCTGAAGTAGACGTACTCGAACATGCAGTGGGCGGGGTCGGTCTCGCTCGCCGGCGGGTGCGAGGAGATGCCGTCCGGCGTGATCTCGAGGATCTCGCCAGGCTCGATGTCGCGGACCGGCGTGCCACCGATGGTCTCGATGGCCACGCTCTCGCTGGCCACGGCCCATCCGTCGCGCTCGCCGTCGGCGTCGGTGAGCTCGCCGAGGACCAGGGGCTTGATGCCCTGGGGGTCGCGGACGGCCAGGATCGTCTCGCCGACGATCATGCACAGGCTGTAGGCGCCAACGATCCGACGCATGACCTGGCGCATGGCCTTCACCGGTGAGCTGGCCTGGGCGAGCTCGTTGGCGAACAGGCGCACGATGACCTCGCTGTCGTTCTCGGTGATGAAGGCCCAGCCGTGCTCCTGGAGCTCCTCGCGGATCTGGTCGCTGTTGACGATGTCGCCGTTGTGGCCCAGCGCGATGCTGCCCTGGGCCGAGGAGACGCAGACGGGATGGGCGTTCTCGAGCTTGGACGAGCCCGTGGTCGAGTAGCGGCAATGGCCCAAGCCCACGCGGCCGCTGAGCGATGCGAGCTCCTTGGCCTGGAAGATCTGCTCGACCAAGCCCATCCCTTTGATGGTCTGCAGGCCACCGTCGAAGGTCGCGATCCCGGCCGATTCCTGGCCGCGGTGCTGGAGCGCGCGGAGGCCCTGGTAGAGGAGGGAGGCCACATCCCGTTCGGCCACGACGCCCACGACCCCGCACTTGTCGCGAGCGAAGCCAGAACGGTGGGGGAGCCCGTCCATGTCACGCGGCCATTGAAGGCCGGGCTACTTCAAGCTTTGGCAGTAGGGACGGGCGCCGGTCCACCGGTGCCCGCACCCGGGACCTCTGCGGTTGGTCATCACGGGACCCGGTACGGTTCGACGTTCGCCGACCCGGCGGCCGGAACAACCATGGCAGCCTGGGGTGTTGGAACGACCCCATGAGCAGGGAGGACCTGGACGTCGTCCTGTACGGTGCCACCGGCTACACCGGCCGGCTGGTCGCCCAGGACCTGGCCGAGCAAGGCGCCGCCTTCGCGATCGCCGGCCGCAACCGCGAGCGCCTCGAGCAGGTGGCCGACGGGCTCGACGCCGAGCCCGAGATCCTCGTGGCCTCGGTGGACCGGCCCGATGAGCTGGAGGCCATGGCCAGCCGGGCGCCGACCCTGGCCTCGGCCGCGGGCCCCTTCAACCGGATCGGCCAGCCGGTGCTCGAGGCCGCCTTGCGCACGGGCACCCACTTCGTCGACACCACCGGCGAGCAGGCCTACCTGCGCTGGGCAGCCAGCCAGGACGCCCGAGCCCGGGAGGCGGGGATCACCGTGATCAACGCTGCCGGGTTCGACGTGGTGCCCAGCGACCTGGCCGCCGTGCTGGCCGCCGACCAGCTCGACGAGGTCGAGCGCCTCGAGCTGGCCCTCTCCACCAACTCGCGCTTGTCCGACGGGACCCAGCGGTCCATGGCCGCCAGCACCGGCGAGTGGTGGGAGTACAAGGATGGACGGTTCAAGCCCGCCGTCGCCGGCCGCTACCTGCGGACCTTCGACCTGCCGGGCAAGGACGAGCTGCAGACGGCCGTCTTCCTGCCGTGGGGCGACTGCGCCACGGCGCCGCGGTCCACCGGTGCCCGCAACGTCCGCACCTTCTTCCTGCTGCCGCCCGAACGAGCCAAGCGCTACCACCGGTTCTGGCCGGTGCAGGCGGTGCTGAGCAAGGTGCCGCTGATCGATCGGCTCTTCGAGGCGGCCGCGCCCGACGATCGGGACGGCCCCGACGAGGACGCCCGGGAGGACAGCTGGTTCACGATCCTGGCGGAGACCGAGGACCCCGATGGCCAGGTGGCCCGCGCGGTGGTCGAGGGGACCGATCCCTACGGCCTGACCGGCGCGGCGACCAGCCGGATCGCTCTCGCGCTGGCTCGAGGGGAGATCGACGCGACCGGTGTGATGACCCCGACCATGGCCTTGGGCCCCCAGCGGGTCCAGAAGATGCTGCCGGGGTACCTGGAGGACGCGCGGGTCCTGGACGGTTGACCCGTCCGGGCGCTACACGTTGATGTCCGAGGAGAGCTGGTCGAGGACCTTGCGGGCCGCCGGGTTATCGTCGGTGATGATGGCCAGGTTGCCGGCCGAGCCGTAGGTGGTCCCGAAGACCCCCTCGATGTTGATCCCGGCTGAGGCAAGACGCTGGGTCACATCAGCCAGGGCTCCCCGGTCGTTGGACAGGGTCAGCACGAAGACGTCCTGTGGCTTGCCGGAGAACCCGGCCTGCTGGAGGACATCCTGGCACTTCTGACCATCTCGGACCAGGAAGAGAGCCTCGCCCTGCATGCCGCGGGGCTGCAGGTTGACGCCGTCGATGGCTACACCGCCCTCGGCGAGGGCGCGGGTGATCTTCGATAGAGCACCGGGCTCGTTCGGCACAGGAACGCTCACAAGGCTCGGCATTCCGAACAAGGACCGATAGGCCGCCTGGACCTTAAGCCTGCGGCTAGTGGACCGGGGTCACGTGTAAGACGAGACCTAGGCGGCATCCAACGCGGAGGAGAGATCGTCCCAGAGGTCAGTGCCCCCACACGACCGGGGGCTCAGCTCGCTTGCACAGCCGCTCGCCGGGCCCCCGCCTTCGCACTGGCCACCTCGCTCTGCGGTCTCGGCGGCCGTGCTCTCTCGCACATCGAGGACCTAGGCCGCATCCAACGCGGAGGATAGATCGTCCCAGAGGTCAGTGCCCCACACGACCGGGGGCTCAGCTCGCTTGCACAGCCGCTCGCCGGGCCCCCGCCTTCGCACTGGCCACCTCGCTCTGCGGTCTCGGCGGCCGTGCTCTCTCGCACATCGAGGACCTAGGCCGCATCCAACGCGGAGGATAGATCGTCCCAGAGGTCCTCGATGTGCTCGACCCCGACGCTGAGCCGGATCAGGCCCTGCGGGATGCCGGCGGCCTCGAGCTCCTCGGGGGTCAGCGGCGCGTGGGTCATGCTCGCCGGGTGCTGGATCAGCGTCTCGACCCCGCCCAGGCTCACCCCCAGCGTGCAGACCTCGACGCTCTCCATCACCGTCCGGCCGGCCTCCCGCCCGCCGGCGATCTCGAAACTGAGCATGCCGCCGAACCCGTCCATCTGGGCGGCGGCGACCTCGTGGCCAGGGTGGTCCTTGAGCCCTGGGTAGTGGACCCGCTCGATCGCCGGGTGGTCGGCCAGACGCTCGGCCAGGCTCAACGCGTTCTGGTTGTGGCGCTCGATCCGGAGGGCCAGGGTCTTGAGGCCGCGGTGGATCAGGAAGGCGTCGTTGGGGGCCAGGCTCGGACCGAGCACCTTGTACGTGGTCCAGATGTCCTGGACGAGGTCCTCCGAGCCGCAGAGCACGCCACCGGTCACGTCGCTGTGGCCTGAGAGGTACTTGGTGGCCGAGTGCAACGAGAGGTCAGCGCCCAGCTCGAGGGGCCGCTGGTTGAGGGGGCTGGCGAACGTGTTGTCGACGAAGACGGGGACGCCGTCATCGCGGGCGATCTCGCTGATGGCCCGGATGTCGCTGATCTCCAGCAGGGGGTTGGAGGGTGTCTCCAGGTAGACCACGCCCGTCTCGGGCGTGATGGCCTCCTGGAACGCCTCGGGGTCCGTGCCGGGGACGAACGCCGTCGTGACGCCGAGATCGTCGAAGAAGCGGCCAAGGATCTCGGTGGTCGCTGTGTAGAGGGAGCGTTGGGCGACGATGTGGTCGGTGCCGCGGGCGACATGGAACAACGCGCTGGCGATGGCGCCCATGCCGCTGGCGGTGGCAAGCGCGGCCTCGGCACCCTCGAGGTCAGCGACGGCGGTCTCCAGGCGACGGACGGTCGGGTTGCCCCACCGGCTGTAGAACCGGGTCGGCGCGGTGGCCCGGGAGAGCTCGGCGCCCTCCTGAGCGCTCTCCAAGCCCCAGGTGGCGCTCTGGTCGATCGGGAGGCCCAGCCCTTCCTCGGGGTCCGGGGCGCGCGTCGCGTCGAGGACGCGGGTCTCACGGCGCCGGTCGCTCACCGATCGTTGCCTCCGGCCAGGACCCTGACCCGCTTACCGGCCGCGCTCTTCTCGGGGTCCTCGCGGCGGCGCTCGAGGACGCGCTCGACGCGTTCCACGAGGTCGTCGTAGGGGAGCTCGCTGTCGCCGGCGTCCGCCGGCTGGACCTCGTCGACCTGGCGATCCACATCGTCCGAGGTCTGGACGGTCGCCGGTGCTGGCTCGGGCTCGGGATCCTCCTCGGCCGGGGCCGTAGGCTCCTCGGCCTCAGGGGCCTGCTCAGGCTCAGGGGCCTGCTCAGGCTCCGGCGCTGGCTCGGACGCCTGGACCTCCTCGTCGTCGGAGCCAGAGACCTTGTCCCTCAAGCGGGAGAGGAAGCCACCCTTCTCGGCGGGCTCCTCGGCCTCGGCGTCCACGGTGTCCGGCTGGTCGGGCTCGTCATCGGTCTGGTTCTCGGCGGACATGGCGGCGATCAGCTCCGGGTGTCGGTCGCCGGTCGGGGGAGCCTCGGGGGCGCCCTCGACGGCGTCGTCGTGGGGGTGCTCGATGGGGGGCCCGGTCTCCTCGTCGGTACCGGTGACCTTGTCCTTGAGCCGGGAGAAGAGGCCACCCTTCTCGGCGGGCTCCTCGTCGGCCTTCAGCTCCTCCTCGGGGTCGGCGTCGGGGACCTCGGCCGGGTCGGGCGCCGTCTCCAGGCCCTCGTCGGTCTCGGCGGCCTCGAGCGCGGTCTCCAGGCTCTCCACGTCGGAGACCTCGGGGGTTCGGCCGAGGGTCGCGATGATCTCGGGTTGGCGGTCGCCGGTCGGGGGGACCGGGGGTTGGGCCAGCTCGGCCTCGGCGGGATCCTCGATGCCGGGGCTGCGGGAGATCTTGTCCTTCAACCGGGAGAAGAAGCCACCCTTGCTGGACGCCGCCTGGGCGGGCTCGGGCGTCGTCTCGGCCACGGCGTCTTCGGCCGGGTCGTCGGGGGCCTCGGCCTCGGCGGTGGCAAGCGGTGGCGTGGGCGGTGGGGCCGGCATGGCGGTCGGTCCCCCGACCGTCATCGGCTTGGATCGTGAGAACTTGGCGCGCAGCCGGGCGAAGATGCCGGGGCTGTCGTCGGCCGCCTCGTCGCTGGAGAACCGATCGCGGAGGCGGGCCACGAACCCGGGGCTGGCCTGATCCTCGTCGGCGTCCTCGGTCGGCTCGGACTCGGCTTCCAGGGCCTCGCCGGCGGGGGGCTCGTCGGCCTCCTCTTCGACCTCCGGCTCGGTCATCTCGATGGCGATCTCGTCGGCAGGCTCGGCCGTGTCTATGTCGTCGGCGGGGATGGGCGGCGCTGCGTCCATGCCCTTGTCGGGGTGCTCGACCTCGGCCAGGTCGTCGGTCTCGGCCTGGGCGGGTTCCTCCTCGGGCGCTTCCGGCTCCTTGGGAGGTGTGGTGACCTGCCGGCCGGGGATGGGCGGATCGCCGTTCTGGCCGTCGCCGGCTCGGTAGGAGAGGATGGTGAACCCGGAGGCTCGAGCTGGTGCAGGCTGGTCGTCCGGCTCAGGGGTGGGCTCGGCCTCCCCTGTGGTCTCCTCGGGCGCCTCGTCGCTGGCCTCTTCGGCGCGATCGTCGCGGCGGACCTTGTCGCGCAGCTTGCTGGCTAGGGCGGCCAGGCGGCCGTCGTCCCCGTTGGCACCGTTGCTCTCGTTGGGCGCCTGCTCGTCCTCGGGGGCGGTGCCCTCGGTCTCGATCGGGCCGGAGGCCTGGTCCTCGGGTGAGCGGTTCACCCGGGCCGGGGGCTCCTCCACGGTGAGCTCCACATCGAGGCCGCCGTCGCGGGCCCCGGCCGGTTCATCCTCTGCCATCGGTCACCCATCCACCTGGTCGGGATTAAAGGCTTGTGGCACACCGCTTGGGACACCCGGGGGGTCCACAGCGGAGGGCCAGAGGACGCCGGGACGGTTCAGAGAAGCTCTGCCAGGCGATCACGGCCGTCAGCGACGTCGGCGGGGGAGGCCTCGTCGTGCTCCGGACCGTCGTAGAAGGCCTCGACCACGACGGTCTGGCACGGGGTGCTGGCCGTGGCGTCCATCAGCGCTGCCAGGTCGGCGTCGCCGGAGCCTGGCACGAGGTGGTCGACGACCTGGCCGTCGACCCAGGTGTGGTCCATGGCGTGCAAGAGCGACAGGCGGTCGCCCACGAGCTCGAGCCAGTCGCGCGGGTCGCCGGTCGCACCGGGCACCTGGTAGGCCTCGGCCAGGGCGGCGTGGCCCGGGTCGAAGCAGAAGCCGATCCGGGGGACCTCGTCCAGGACCCGAGCCAGCTCCTCGGGCGTGCCGGTCGGCGGGCCCGTGTTCTCGACGATGACCGTGGCGTCGTCACCGGCTCGGGAGGCCAGCTCGTCCAGGGCGTTGATGGCGTGCTCGAGGCCTTGCTCGACGACCTCTTCCTTGGGGTACCGGGCGAAATCCCGGGCGTCGACGTGGAGGACGACGTAGTCGGCCCCGGCGCCCAGCGCCCGGTCGAGGCACGCTTGGGCGACGGTGGCCGCTGCCCTGGCTAGGGTTGGACGCGGATGGGCCAGCGCCTGGGTCCGCCACGGGCCGTGGAACCCTATGCTGACGCCGGTGGCCTCGGAGGCCTCACGGAGGTCGGGCCCGGATAGACCCTCGGGCCACGGCGCGTCCAGGCTGATCTCGAGCAGATCGAAGCCATGGTCTGCGGCGACCTCGATCCCGTCCAGGGGCGAGCCGTGGCCGATCCACCAGGGGAGTCCCCAACGCACGGGGGGCCAAGGGCGCCTGCGGTAAAGAACCCCAGTCTATGCCCTGGGGTCAGGCCTCGGCGTCGTCCTGGGTGGCCGGTCCCCGGCCGACCTGCTGGATGGGGACCCCGCTCCACTTGGTGTGCGGGGGGACCTCGGTGTCCCTGGGCACCACCGAGCCCGCCCCGATGACCGCGCCCGCCCCGATGTGCGCGCCCGGGAACACGATGGCCCCCTCGCCGAGGCTGGCACCGTCCTCGATGGTGACCGGGGCGATGTACATGTCGTTGCCTTGGCCCATGTGGCACATGACGACCGATGAGCCGCCGATGGTGACGTCCTGGCCGAGGGTGAGCAGGTTGCAGTCGTAGACGTGCACCGTGTTGATCACCGTGCGGGGCCCGATGGTCGCCCCCATGGCCCGGTAGAACACCACGTTGATCGAGGTCGACCGGGTGAAGGGCAGGAAGAGGTACCGGGCGGTCATGATCAGGACGTTGTAGAGGTAGAAGCGCAGCGTGGACCAGGCCCGCATCTCGTGGCGGCCGGCTGGCACCGAGAGCCGGAAGACGTTGCGGACGACGGCGATGACGAGCAGGAGGGCCAAGCCCCAGAGGAGGTAGCTAGCGAAGAGGCCGACCCCGTAGAGGAACCCCTCGAGCAGGAGGTTCCCCGTGTCGACCAGCGGCCACCACCACGCCACCACAGGCCACACCAGGGCCGAGGCGGCGCCGACCATCAGCGTGCCCTCGAGCCAGGCGACCAGGACCGAGACGTGCTGCAGGAACTGCGCCTTGAACGACAACACGCGAGCCAACGGGCCAGAGGAGGTAAATCGACCGGTCCCCCCGCGTGCCCGGTCCACCGTGGGGGTGCCCTGGGGGCCGTGGGGGATGGGTCGATGGCCCATGGCGGGTTCGGCGTCCTCGGTGGCCTGGTCACGGCACACGGCGTCACCCCCTACCCCGCAACGCTTATGTTGGGGGGGCCGTTAGCAGAGTTCCCTTCGAGCGGTGACCCCTATGGCCAAGAGCGCGTACCGGTACATGTCAGAGCTCTGGAAGCGCCCCAAGGACGGGGAGATGCGCGAGCTCATCCACCAGCGCCTGATCAAGTGGCGACGCCAGCCCGTCGTCAACCGTGTCGAGCGCCCCACGCGTCCCGACCGGGCCCGTCAGGCCGGTTACAAGGCCAAGCAGGGCGTCATCGTCGCTCGGACCCGCGTCCGCCGCGGTGGTCTCCGCAAGGAGCGCCACTCCCGGGGTCGCGTGCCCTCCAAGGCCGGTGTCAACAAGATCACCATGGGCAAGTCCACCCAGCGGATCGCTGAGGAGCGGACGAGCAAGAAGTTCCCGAACCTCGAGGTCCTCAACTCCTACAAGGTGACCGACGACGGTCGCCACCACTACTACGAGGTCATCCTCCTGGACCCGGAGCACCCGGCCATCCAGAACGACCCCGACCTCGGCTGGATCGCCGAGCCCGGGCACAAGGACCGCGCCAAGCGCGGCCTCACCTCGGCCGGCAAGAAGGGCCGTGGCCTCAACAAGAAGGGCAAGGGCGCCGAGAAGGTCCGCCCGAGCGTGCGCGCCAACGACGGCCGCACCAAGTAGACCCCTGACGGCTGCCTCGTGCGGCCGTCGATCTCCTCTTCCCACGCCGGGGCTCGCGTCCCGGCCTACTCCACAGGGTTAGCTTGAGCGCTGCCGCCTCCCGAAGGACGGGGCTGGCGGCGGGACCAGGCACCCCAGGCCAACCAGCCCAGGAACGTGCCCAGGATCAAGGCCGGGGCCAGCCAAGCCTCCGGTGCCAGGCCGAAGAGGGTCGGCAGGGTGACGACGCCTGTGGCTCCCAGAGCGAAGATCCCGGAGAGCACGCAGTGGGGGCAGAAGAAGATGAACAGCAACGGGTTCACGTCCTGGCCCGGCTGGCAGGACCGGCAGTCGCTGGCGTCCACGCCCTGATGTGGGGCCTGCTCCGTCAAGAACCTTGCCTTGGAGCCGGGCCTAGACCGTGTTGACGCCAGGGTCGGGCTTGATATCGTCGTCGCCCTGGTTGGCGTCGTCGTCCTCACCGAGCTGCTTGAGGCTGGCGCCCAGGTCGCTGGGTTGCTTGCCCAGGGCCACGGTGCCGGCACCGGCGGCCCGGGTGGCCGGGTTGGACTGGAGCGGGACGAGGACCTGCTTCATGGCGTCCATGGTCGGCCCGGGGATCTCGTCGGCTTCAGCGTAACCGACCACGGCATCGGTGCGTTGGAAGAGCACCTGGGCCAGCAGAGAGCCCGAGGGGCCGGGGTCGCGCCCGCCGACGCTGAGGATGACCTTGCGCGCCAGGTCGACGTCGGCGATGTCGACGGCGTCGGAAGGGTCGTCGACAGGGGCGACGATGACGCGGCGCCCGTACCGTAGGCCCACCACGCCCCTCGAGTCGCCCCCGAGCACCGGCGTGACCGCGTCCGACAGATCCTCGAGGCCGCGCTGGACCTCCTCGGGGAGCTTGCCGCTCTCGGCAGCCTTGAGGATCTCGAAGCGGTCGGGATCGGGGACGTCGAGGGTCCCAGGTTGCTCGGGCATCAAGCCTAGGATGGGGGAGGGGGATTTGAGGCTTTGGGGCTCCTGGCAGCTACCAGAGGCTCACGTCCTCCCAGGCATCCAGGAAGCCGGAGACCAGCTCGTCCGGCGGCTCGTAGCGATCGAGCAGCCGGGCGACCTCGTCCGGGCGGGCCAGGGCGTAGTAGACCCGCCGGCCGTCGGGCCGGCGTTCCAGCAGGCCCGCGTCCTCCATGCGCTGGAGGTGGTAGTGGGCCGTTGCACCGGCGACATCGAGGACGTCGGTCAGCTCGCCGTGGGTGGCTTCACCGGTGGAGAGCAGGTGGATGACGATGTGCAGGGGTTTGGGCCGGCGGAGCATGGCCAGCAAGCGTTTCTCCTCGCGGTCCACGAGATCCCGGGTCCCCACGCTGCCATCGGCCCGGGGGAAGAACCGCCAGTAGCCGTCCTCCTTGAAGCTGGAGACCATGTCGTCGTTCTCCAGCCGGCGGAGGTGGTACTTGGCATGGTTGGTCGGGATGTCGAGCTGCCGGGCGATCTCGCTGAGGTGGAGGCCCGGGTAGCGCTTGACGTGCTTGTACACCTCGCGCCGGGTCTTCTGGCGGGGGAGATCGGTGCTCCCGGCCATGAGCAGGACGCTGGGTGCCAACGCTCGGCCCAGGAGGGGGCTCACGCTCCCGACCTCCGCAGCGCTGGGAGCCACGGGCCCGGACGGCTCGGAGCCGGCCCGTGGGTCGGGCCCCGCTCACCGGACACGATGCCGACCATCGGGGGTTGCCCACTGGCCCACCGCACCGCGGATCCCGAGGGGGAGCAGCGATCGGGCGGGGCCGAGGTTCGAGGTGCGATCTTGGATCACCCTCCAGCACTGGCGAGCCCCCGGGGTGGACCGGCTGGGGTCGCCGGCCGCGCCGGCGGCCGATCCGCCAGGCCCGGAGCGCCCGGCGGCACGGTGTGGCCCACCGGGGACCCTGCTGGAGACGCGAGCGGCCGGGGCGGGCTCGCGGGGGACGGTCCGCGCCGGGGAGCGCCTGGCGGGGTCGTCGAGGGGGCGTCGCGCGGTCTTGGTCCCGATGGCGCCTACCGCCGTCAGCATCACGGCCAGGGTGAGGTCTCCAGCATGCATCGTCGATGACACTCCTTGCAGAGCCGACGGGGCCCGGGAGGCACGGCCCGGCCGGGGGGTCAAGGGTCCACGATGAGCACCCCCGGTCCGAGAGGTGCAGGAGCCCGTGCGGGTCTCATCCTGGACGGCGGGCTGTGCCCTCAAGAGGGTTCTCGCACGATGCTCGAAGCAAGGCACGCGCCAGGATCGATGGTCCCTCACGGCGATCGACCGGGTGGCTGGCGGTACGGTGGGGGAGGTGAGAAGGACCCCGGGCCGAGGGGGAGACAGGGGGCTCAGAGCTCGGGTCATCGCAGACGAGCGTGAGGTCCCACGGCCCGGGTCGTTGCTCATGCCGGAGGGTCCCGGCACGGCCGGCGTAGCACGGCTCGGGTTAACTCGGTTGTGTCAGAGGCTTCGAACGGTCCGATCGGCAGGGCGTCCGGACCGGTGAGGAGAAGGGCGCTCAACGCAGCATCCGGGCTTCATCGTCGCTGAGCCCCGCCGAGGCCAGGGTGACGAAGGGCCGGGTGCCCTTCTCCCCGAACACCTGGACGTGGGCCAGGAAGGTGGCTATGTAGACCGCTGCCTCGCGGTACCGTTTCCCGCCGATGGTGCAGGACACCTCGCCGGGGATCGCCATGAGCTCGTCCATGGCCCCGACTCCTCGCGGGTCCCCATAGGCGCTTTCTCTAGCCCGTCGAAAGATGCCTGGGGCCGTCACGGGGCCACGCCAGGTCCCTGGTCCCCCGGGTCGGCTCACGGTGCTCGAGCTAGGATCGTCACGTCCTGGACCAGGCCCACAGGCCACCGATCCCCAAGAGCAACAGGACCACGAAGGTGGCCAGCCCGACGGCAGCCGAGGACGGTGTGGCCCCTTGCTCGGCCGCAGCGATGGTGAGGGTCCGTTGGTCCTCCTCGGTGGCCTGCCCTGTGGTCGCCTGGACGGTGAGCTGGTGGTCGCCCGGGCTGACGCCGTCGAGATCGAGCTCGAGGCTGAAGGGCTGGCCAGCCTGGATCTCGGTGGTCCGCCATGGCCCGTCGTCGATCCTCGCGCCGACGGTCACCGGCTGGCCGCTTGCGGCATCGGTCTCGACGGTCCCCTCCACGACGAGCGAGCCGTTGACCTCGGCGCCGTTGGCTGGGGCGTCGACGTTGAGCTCGAGCCTGGGCGCCGAAGCCGCGTCGCCCGTGGTGTTGCCATCGGAGGCCGGGTCCTTCCCGTTGTCGACCTCCACGCCGCGCAGCTCGGTGTGGACGTGACGATCACCGTCGAAGACCCGAGCTTGCAGGACATGCGAGCCATCCTCGACGGTCGTCGTATCCCAGGCGAAGGTCCAGGGGTCGGTGCCGGTCGCGTTGCTCCAGGCCCCGTCGTCGATGCGCACCTGGACCTCGAGCTGGTCGCCGTCGGGGTCGCTGGCTTGGCCGCGGACCTCGATGGTCCCCTCGACGGTGGCGCCGGCGTCGGGGGCCGCGAGGGTGATCTCGGGGGCCTCCTGTTGGTTCTCGACGACCACGGTGATGTTGGCGACCCTGGAGGTGGCTCCATCCGCGTGGGCCCTGGCTTGGATGGCGTGGGTGCCGTCGGGGACGGCGGTGGAGTCCCAGCTGTAGGTCCAGGCTTGGTGCCCCTCGGCAGCCTGCCAGGCCCCGTCGTCGATCCGGACCTCGACCCGGTCGATGGGGGCCCCGGGCGCCGAGGCGGCACCTTCGATCGCCACGGTCCCGCCGACGGTCTCCCCGTCGTCGGGATCTTGGATCGTGACCTGGGGCGCCGGATCCTCGTTCTGGACGGTCACGTTCCGGTGCGTGATCTGGGAGGTGTTGCCGCCGGCGTACGCCCGCGCGCTGATCGTATGGGGACCGTCGCCGTGGCCGGAGGTCTCCCAGCTGTAGGTCCAGGCGTCCGTCCCTGAGGCGTTCTCCCAGGCGCCGTCGTCGATGCGGACCTCGACACGGTCGATGCTCCCGTTGCTGGCGGCAGCCTGGCCCTCGACGACGACCGTGCCGTTCACGGTGGCGCCCTCCTTGGGCGTCTCGATGCTCACGGTGGGCGCCGTCTGGCCTGTCTGGGCGGCCCCAGCCATCGCAGGACCGATGCCTGCAAGCACCAGGAGGATGGCTGCAAGGGCCAAGGGTCGCTCGGGCATCGGCCTGGGATGACCGGTGTCTCGATGAAGAGGGTTCTTCCAGGGGGCTCGAAGGGTCGCAGGTGACCCTTCGAACTGCGTGCCAAAAGGGGCAAGGGGGTGTGGCGGTCACCAGGGTGGCGAGGCCGTTCCCCATGGCACCCCAACCTGAACGAACAGCATGTCTCCGCTCCCCTCGGCGGTCCCCCAAGGGGTGGACCGAGAGATGAGCACCCCTGCCAGCCTCCTCGTCACCGACGGGAGCCTCGGACAGGTGACCCTGGAGTCAGCGCACAGGTTCTTCGCTTGGTTGGGTGCCGTGACGCTGAACCTGTTCGATCAGGCAGCGCTCATGCTGGCCCAAGGGAACCAGGAGATGGCGCAGGTCGAAGCAAGCAGCGAGTTCGGCGCGCCTGCGATCCTGATGGCCGGCGGCCTGGCCACGCTGTCGATCCTGTTCGCCGTGATGCTGGTCCGCAAGACCCCGCCCGCGACCTCCTCCGGTCCGAGCGGGGGCTCGCATCCCTCCAGCGCGCCGGTGGCCCAGGCCAGCGGCCCACCTCAGGCCGTCTCGGCCCCAGAGGCCCCCGCAGCTCCCGAGGCTGCCTCGGCCGACGAACGGCCGGCCCCCGACCCCAAGGATCCCGACGTGCCCGTGGTGACCGCCGAGGTCGACGAGACCGACGAGGAGGTCACCTTGGCGCTGTCCACGGCAGGAAGCCTCGGCACGACCCAGACCGCCAGCAGCCGACGGTCCAGCAGCAACGGCCACCGGGGCTCGGTCGATGATCGAAGCTCCCGGGTGCTGGCATCGGGTAACGCCGAACATCAGGACCTCCTGAAGCGAGGTCGGCGAGCAGGTGCTGGGTTCAACGGCACCACGATGGACGACCTGATGGAGCACATGCGCGAGACCGGCATCGCCGAGCCTCGCGTCCTCAAGACGGTCCCGCACCTGGTCCGCATCCGGTTGGTCCACTGCCGGGGCTGCACGTCCGGTTCCGAGACGAGCGCTGAGGGCGTCAAGCGGTGCCCGTTCGAGGAAGGGTTCCTCGAGGGGGCCTTCCAGCAGCTCAAGGGCAAAGACGTCGTCGTCCGCGAGACCGCTTGTCGACAACGGGGGGACCCTGGCTGTGACTTCGAGGTCTGGTTCTAGGCCAAGACCCGGAGCGCCGGGGCTCCTCGGCCAGATCATCAGCCTCCTGATCCTCAGCTTGGGGATCACGGTCGGGCTGGCGGTCGGCGCCGGCGTCTACGTCCTCCTCCACCCAGGCGCCAGCCTGATGATGGCCCTGTCCACCCTGGACCTGGCCGTGCTGGCCTACCCGGTCATCGGTGGGATCGCTGGCATCCTGATCAGCTACGCCGTCATCGGCGTGGACTGGGTCCGCCGGACCGGCCGCGCGTTCCTGGGCATCTACGGCGGCGGGATGGCCGGCCTGCTGATCTACGTCTTCGGCTACGTGGCCGCCAACTACGGTGCCGTCTCCACCCCTGGCGGGTACCTGGCCCTGGCGGCGGCTGGCGCGCTATCCGGGACCACCTGGGAGCTCGTCGCCGTGCTGATGGGTGCCCTCCTGGGTCTCCTGGTCGTCCGCTACGCCTGGCGGTTCGAGGGCCTGCTTGCCTTCGTCTCCCTGGCCACGGTCGTCGCCGGCTACATCGGGTACAGCCTGTTCGTCACGCTCCCTCAGGTGCCCGCCGAGGCCCTGCCCCTGTCGATCCTGTTGTTCGTCTGCGAGACGATGGCGCTCTCCTTCGTGCTGATCTACGCCTTCTACCCGATGGACGTGGTCCAACGGACCCGGTGGTCGCGCAAGGAGGAGCAACGCGCGTTCTCGCCCTACTACGAGCCCAAGGTCGCCTTCCAGGTCCCGACGTTCAACGAGCCGCCCGAGATGGTCATCGAGACCGTCAAGTCGCTCATGGACGTCGACTACCCCGAGGACCGCTACATGATCATGGTCCTCGATGACTCCACCGAGGAGAAGTACCGGGCGCCGCTCCGTGAGTTCTGCCAGCAGCACGACATCTTCTACATGCACCGCGAGGACCGGCACGGGTACAAGGCCGGCGCCCTCAACGACGCGATGCCCCACACGCCACCGGACATCGAGCTCCTGGCGGTCATCGATGCCGACTACCAGGTCAACCCCGACTACCTCCGCAACACCGTCGGTTACTTCGTCAAGCCCGACGTCGCCTTCCTCCAGACCCCTCAGAACTACCGGAACGCCGACTTCTCCTTCCTCACGAAGAACTACCAGTACGCGGACGCGTACTTCTACCACACCGTCCTACCGTCCCGGAACGAGAGCAACGCGATCATCTTCTGCGGCACCATGGGCATCCTTCGGCGCCGCGCCCTCGAGAAGGTCGGTGGGTGGAGCGAGGACCACGTCACCGAGGACGCCGAGCTGGCCGCGCGCCTGCTGGATGAGGGGTACGACAGCGTCTACGTCTCCCAGTACTACGGGAACGGCCTGATCCCAGAGGACTTCGGCGCGTACAAGAAGCAGCAGAACCGGTGGGCGTTCGGCGGTGGCCAGGTCCTCAACACGCATCTGGGTGGGATCGTCTCCTCCCAGCAGCTCACCACACGGCAGAAGTTCGATTACATCAGCGGCATCGTCCACTGGTTCGACGGTGTCTTCCTCGTCGCGATCGCGCTCATCCTGATGGCCCTGGGTCTCGGCGATTTGCTCGGGACCGAGGTCGTCACCCACCACCAGGCCGAGGTCTGGCTGGTGGGCCTGATCCCGCTCTTCCTCCTGGTCGAGGCGGTCCTACGGGTCCGCATGTCGCTCAACAGGATCTACGACCTGTCGACGTGGGAGACCTTACAGGTCTTCGGCATGTGGTTCTCGGCCAAGTTCAGCAACACGTGGGCCGCGCTGAGGGGCTTCTTCGGCGAGGAGATGCCCTTCGTCCGCACGCCCAAGGGGGTCGACGAGAACGTCGGCCGGCTCGAGGCTCTGAAACGATCGCTCCAGCTCACGAAGTTCGAGAGCGCCATGGCCACAGGCCTCGTGATCGTGGGCCTCGGCATCCTCTACCGGCTCGCCGTCGGGTTCTTGGAGACCGGCGCGATCGGCATCACCCGGCTCGTCTTCATCGTGTGGCTGTCGCTTTACGCCCTGGTCTTCCTGTGCCCGCCGATCTACGCCTACAAGTCCTACCGGGACGTCGCCACCGACGACGAGGACCCCGGCGCGACCAAGACGACCCCGCCCGAGGAGATCGAGGACCCCAGCCCCTGGACCCAGGACCCCTGGCGAGGCGCCATCCTGGTCTCGATCTTCGTCCTGGCCCTGGCCTTGCGGCTCAAGGACCCCTTGACGCACACGATCATCGGCGCCGAGGACCCCTACCTCCACATGGCCCGGACCTGGGATCTCCTGCAGCACGGCCAACTCCCTGACAACTACCCACCAGGCTTCGCCGCGCTCCTTGCACCGCTGGCCATGCTGGGCCCCGACATGTTCTACTGGATCGCCCGGCTGGCCCCACCGTTCCTGGGGGTCATCGAGGTCGCCGGGATCTACCTGGTGCTCCACGGCCGTGTCCGGGAGACCGGCGCGCTGGTCGGCGCGTTCAGCGCGGCGATCATCCCCGAGAACATCTTCCGCACCAACCTGCTCTTCCCCACCGCCCTGGATCTGGCGTTGATCCCGTTCCTGTTCCTGTCGTTGCTCCGCTACTCGGAGGGCGACCGACGTGGCTTCTGGGGCGCCTTGGCGATCGGCGGGTTCCTGCTCGTCGTCCACCCGTGGCTGATCGGCCTGGCCCTCCCACCGCTGGCGCTCTGGCTGATCATCCAGGCCTCCCCCGAATGGCGGTCGCGCTTGATCCTCGGGGCTGGGCTCGTCGGCGCGGTCCTGCTGTTCGTCCTCTCCAGCATGCCAGGCACCTGGAACCCGGTGCCGCAGATGTTGGCGAACGTCAGCGCGACCCTGGCCACGATCATGGCGCAGCCCAGCTCCCTGCTCGACCTGCCACAGCACGTCAACCTGGCCCACATGCTCACGCCGGCGGTCATGGTCATGGCCGCGTTCGGCACGTTCGTGGCCCTCGGACGGCGGCGTCCGGTCGACCAGCTCGCGCTGCTGTGGACCTTCCTGCTCCTGCCGCTGGTCCTCGTCAACTGGTTCGACATCTGGTTCCTGCCCCACCGGACGGTCGCCTACCTCACGCTGGGCGCGGCGCTTCTCACCGGGATCGCCGCCCACGGAGCCTACGACCTGCTGCCCGAACGGCGTTCGGTCCGGGGTCCGACCGTGACCGCTGGCCTGCTGATCTTCCTGGCGCTGACCGCCCCGGCGGCCGCGACGACCCAGGACTGGTACCGGCTCTACGATGACGACGACTACCGCGTCTGGGAGGACGTGGCCGCCGAGGACCCCTCCTTGGTCGTGGCCGGGAGCTGGCAGACCCGGGCCGGGTACCGGGCCATCACCGGCGAGGACGCCGAGTTCAACACCGCCTTCTTCAACGACTCCGGGGTGCGCGATCGGATGCTGCAACGTCACCCGGACCTGATCGTCATCACCGGCAACCACACAGAGAAGAGCGGGGTCCAGACCGGGTTCCTGTCCGATGGGAACTGGACGGTCGTCTCCGAGAGCGGGGACGTCCACGCCTACCGGCGGGGAGCGTGACCTCGATGCGGGATGATGCAGCGAGCTGGATGACCGGCCTGTTCGCCGTGCTAGGCGTCGTGTTCCTCGTGGGTGCCGTGCTCCTCTCGGCCCACGGCCCCAGCATCCCGAGACCCAGCGGCGGGCTCCTGGAGGGCTCCACGGGCCCGTCCGAGGCCGCCCAAGCCTTGGAACGCGGGGACACGGTGCTCTTCGGCGCTTGGCTGGGCACGTGGCCGACGGCCGACAACGGCCGGATCGACGAGTTCGAGGACGAGACCGGCACCGAGCTGGAGATCGTCGATATCTACCTCGACTGGCGGACGCCGTTCCAGAACGTGAGCCACTCGATCCAGCACGTCACCCACAAGGATGCGATCCCGCATCTGACCTGGGAGCCCCAAGGCATCACCACCAGGGACATCATCGACGGCAACCGGACCCTGACCATGCGCGGGGGGGAGACCCTCACCATCGACGCGTACCTCACCTCCATGGCCGAGGGCGTCTGCGAGGTCTCCGATACGACCGGGGACCCGGTGCTGATCCGACCGATGCACGAGATGAACGGCCGCTGGTTCGCCTGGAGCATCGGGTACACCGATGGGAACGGGAACCACCCCAACACCAACGAGAGCTTCAAGGAAGCCTGGCGCAAGATCGACCGCGCCTTCGAGGACGCCTGCGCCGACGGCGGCGACGTGCGCCTGGTCTTCGCGACCAACCACATCAGCCTGGGGAAGAACGCCAGCTACATGGGCATGTACCCCGGCGACCAGCACGTCGACTACGTCGGCATCGA
>CAYXGD010000001.1:0-40820 GCA_964464425.1 uncultured Thermoplasmatales archaeon | reverse complement strand
TCTTCCTGGTGGGCTGGTTGGCTGGGCTGATCAGCCGGGAGACCTACCAGCAGACCCGGGCCAAGCTCGAGATGAAAGAGCTAGCCGAGGCGTCCGGCAGCATGACCGAGGAGCTCGACATCGACAAGGTCGCCGCCAAGGCCGTCCAGGCGGGCCGGCGCCTGGCCTCGGCCGACCGGGGCGCCCTGTTCATGTTGGGCCGCACGGACGGCCCGCTGACGTGCCTGCATGCCGAGGCTCTCTCGGAGGCGTACGTGGAGACCATCACGCGCGCCTACCAGGAGGTCCCCGGGGCGCTGCTCCTGGAGGGTGAACCGTACGTGCACATCCCGGACGTCTCGGCCAGCCAACAGCTCGGGCCCGCAGCTCAGGCCATCCAGGAGGAAGGCATCGCAAGCCTGCTTGTCGTCCCCTTGACCATCTACGGCGAACCGGTGGGCGCCCTGGCGCTCTACCGGGACCAGACGACCCCGTTCAGCCCGGAGGAGATCGAGCTCGTCCGATCGTTGGGCAGTCACACGGCCAGCGCCGTGGAGAACGCGCGGTTGGTGGACGAGCTCCGATCCAGCGAGGAACGCTGGCGGACCCTGGTCAACCACGCCCCCAACATCATCCTCCTCGTCGACAAGCAGGGGATCGTCCAGTTCCTCAACCGTGGCGTGGGGGAGATCGAACCGGAGGACGTGCTGGGGACCGACATCCGCGAGTGGGTGCCGGAGACCCACGTCTCGATCCTGGATGAGAACCTGGAAGCTGTGCTCGACGCCGGCGAGACCCGGACCTACGAGGTCCCCGGTCCAGGAGCCGACGGTGAGACCGCCTGGTACGCCACGAGAGCCGGCCCCATCCGGGACGGTGACGCGGTCGTCGCGGCCTTGCTGATCAGCATGGACATCACCGAACGCAAGCGGGTCGAGGAGGAGCTTCGCCGCTCCAACGCCGATCTCGAGCAGTTCGCCTACGTCGCCAGCCACGACCTCCAGGAGCCCTTGCGGATGGTCGCCAGCTACGTCCAGCTGCTGGAACGCCGCTACAAGGATCAACTCGACGAGGATGCGGAGACGTACATCGAGTACGCCGTCGAGGGCGCCCAGCGCATGCAGACGCTGATCAAGGATCTGCTCACCTACTCCCGGGTCGACGCGAGCGAGGAGCCCTTCCAACCCGTCGATCTGTCCGACCTGCTCGACGAGACCACCACCGAGCTGGCCGGCATGGCCAGCGAAGCGGGCGCCGCGATCCACTACGAGGAACTGCCGACGGTGCAAGGCGATCCAAGCCAGCTCCGGCAGGTCTTCCGTAACCTGCTGACCAACGCGATCAAGTTCCGGGGGGAGGCTCCGCCGGAGATCACCATCGCGGCCGAACGCAACAACGGCGCCTGGCTGATCGAGGTGGCGGACAACGGGATCGGGATCCCGGAGGACTACGCCGACAAGGTCTTCCAGCTCTTCCAACGGTTGAACTCGCGGCGCCAGTACCCGGGGACCGGGATCGGGCTGGCGATCTGCCGCAAGGTCGTCCAGCGCCACGGTGGCGACATCTGGGTCGACCGGAACCAGACCGGCGGGTCCACCTTCCGGTTCACGCTGCCGGTCCGCCCCGATCCCCCCGGACGCCTGCGCCAACGGCGGTCCCGTGACCCCTCGTCGGACGGCGGGCAGCCGGATCCACCCATGATCGATGGGAGGAACCGGACCGACCGGCAGGAGGACACCGGGCAGGGGCTGACCCCTGGGAGCACCACCACCGAGCACCAGGAGTGAGGCGCTGACGCACGCCTCCGGGCTACGCTAGCCCTTTTATACAGGAACCAGCATCGGGCCGGCCTGAGAGTCCCATGCAGCTCAAGGCCGACTCCTGTACCTCCTGTGGCGTCCGGCTCATCGGCCGGGGCAGCACCAGCTTCCCTTGCCCCGATTGCGCCGATGCGCCCATCGGTCGCTGCCCGCAGTGCCGCGACCAGGGCGTCGAGTACGAGTGCCCCTCCTGCGCCTTCGTCGGCCCGTAGCGCCCGGGACTGGTGACCGATCATGGGTGAACTTATCGCCGTCTTCAAGATCATGCCGGAGAGCGTCGAGAGCGACCTGGACGCCCTCCAAGAGCAAGCCAAGGACGTCATCCCGGAGGGTGTCACCTGGGAGAGCGCCGAGGTCAAGCCCGTCGCCTTCGGGCTCAAGGCCATCCACGTGACCCTCCGCATGGAGGACACCGAGGAGATCTCGGTCGATGGCCTCGAGGATTCCTTCGCCAAGATCCAAGGCGTCGAGTCCGTCTCCTGCGAGGACGTCGGACGGCTTTGAGGCCCCGCTGGGCCACCGGTACCACCGCGGGGGCTCAGAGAGACCGAACCGGCACCCACAGCTCGGTTCGGTCGGATCTGAACCTCGCCACACCAACCGCGCAGAGGCGAGGTTCAGAGAGCCCGGATCTCCGATCCGGGCGGATCTGACGGCCGAAGCACCCGCGCGGATAGAGGCCGTCAGAGCGTCCGAACCCGCAACGACCGCTCGGTTCGGACAGGCTCTGGAGGTCGACCACACCAACCACACCAGGGCGACCTCCAGCAACACAACTCGCCACACCAACCGCGCAGAGGCGAGGTTCAGAGAGCCCGAATCTCCGATCCGGGCGGATCTGACGGCCGAAGCACCCGCGCGGATAGAGGCCGTCAGAGCGTCCGAACCCGCAACGACCGCTCGGTTCGGACAGGCTCTGGAGGTCGACCACACCAACCACACCAGGGCGACCTCCAGCCTCACATCCTACCGGATCAACCCCCACCACAGCGGCCGGTCTGGCTGCCCGGTGGATCCTGGCCTGGGCTGCTCTGCGCCGTGATCGGCGGGAGACCACGGGGCTTCGACATGCTTTTGAAGGGGCCTGGGGCTTCGCGCCTCGGGTTGACCTATGGGCGTGTTAGATAGGAACCATGCTGTTTGGATGATGGCCGTGGCGCTTCTCACGGTTGGGCTCGCCGGTTGCACCACCACCCAAGATGGTGGCGCTGGCGAACGGGTGACGACGTGTGAGGGGCTGGGTGGTTCCATGGAAGGGACCGCTGCCTCTACCCTGGACCCGGCTCCAGGGGACGCCGAAGCGGCCCCAGTGGCCCCGGCTGCGCTCCAGCAGACCGGTGACACGGTCACGCTCGGGTTCATGCTGCCGCTAAGCGGCGGCCTCCAGGACTTCGGGGGCGACATGGCCCGCGCTGTCCGCATGGCCGCCGACCAGGCCAACAACGTCTCCTCCGGTGGCCTGCTGGGCCAGCGGTCGGTCGAGGTCATCGAGGGCGACACCCAGACCGACCCGTCGGCTGCTCCCCAGGAGCTCCAGCGGCTGATCGAGGAGGGTGTCGTCGGCGTCGTCGGGGCCGCCTCATCCGGTGTGACCGGTAGCATCCTGCCCACCGCCGTCCAGAACGAGATCGTGCTGACCACCCCGGCCAGCACGTCCCCGACCCTGACCGAGCGGGAGAACAACGGGTTCTTCTACCGGGTGCCCCCGCCGGACTCCCTGCAGGGACGCGCCATGGCCCAGTTGCTCCAGGATGACGGCTGCGAGTCCATCAACATCCTGGCCGTCAACAACGACTACGGCAAGGGCTTCGCCAACACGCTCGAGGATGCCTTCGAGGGCGACGTCGGCAAGACCATCCTCTACGACGAGGACGCCTCCTCCTTCGACACGGAGGCCAGCGAGGCCACCTCCGGCGACTTCGACGCCCTTGTCTTCATCGGCTACCCAGGGGCCGGCGTCCCGATCTACACGGGGCTCCTCAACGACGGTCGGCTGGGCGAGTTCCCGGTCTACTTCAGCGAGGGCGTCAAGTCCCAGGACTTCGTCGACAACGTCGGCGACGACGCCGACGGCGAGCCGGCTCTCCGCGGCTTCCAGGGGACCACCCCCGCCGGGAGCACCAACGCCAGCGGCGAGTTCCAGCAGGAGTTCGAGGAGAAGTACGGCCACGCGCCCGGGCTGTTCGCCGCCGAGAGCTACGACGCGGCGATCTACATGCTGCTGGCGATCCACAGCGCCGACTCCACCGATCCCACGGTCTGGCAGGATCACATGCGCCGGGTCGCCAACCCGCCGGGGGTCCAGACCCACGACCTGGATCAGGCCTTCACCCTGCTGAGCGCTGGCCAGGACATCGATTGGATCGGCGCCGCCAGCGATCTCCAGTGGGACGACCGGGGTGAGGTCGTCAGCGGAACCTACGCCTTCTGGCAGGTCGACAACAACGGCACGATCCAGACCGGTGAGCCGTTCAAGGTCGGCGGATCCTAGGCCCGGCGACCCCTTTCACCTCTTCTTCTCTCTTCATCTGTCTTGCCCGGAACCCCAGGCTTGGCCTCGCCGGACCACCGCGCTCCAGCGTCTACGTGGCTTGATCTCCGGTCCCAGGGTCCTGCCCGTCGGCCTCGGGGGTCATGCCGAGGTAGAGCCGACCGACCTCCGGGTCCTCGAGGAGGTCAGGACCGGGTCCCCGGAAGGCCACCTCGCCCCGGTCGAGAACGACGGCCTGGTCGGCCCTCTCCATGGCCTCGCGGGCGTTCTGCTCGACCATGAGGACGGCGACGCCTTGCCCGGCGATCTCGACGACGTGGTCGAGCAGCTCCCGGGCGACGTTAGGTTGGACCCCGGCCGTCGGCTCGTCCAGGAGCAGGACCTGGGGACGCGTGACCAACGCTCGGCCGAGGGCCACCAGCTGGCGCTGACCGCCGGATAGCTTGCCCGCCCGACGGTCCATGAGGGGCTCGAGCTGGGGGACCATCTCCAGGGCATCCTCGAGGCTGCCTCGGTTGGCAGCGCCGGTGGCGACCTCCAGGTGCTCCCGGACCGTCAACCGTGGGAAGATGTTGTCGGTCTGCGGGACGACCGCCAGGCCGTACCGGACCTTGGCGTGGGCTGGGACGTGGGTGACCTCGGTCCCGTCGACGAGGACCTGGCCGTCCCACGGTTCGACCAGGCCGGCGATCCCTTTGAGCACCGTGCTCTTCCCGGCCCCGTTGGGTCCGACCATGACAACGAGGTCGCCGGAGGGGACCGAGACATCGACGCCTTTGACGATCTCGAGCTTGCCGTACCCGGTCCGCAGGCCCGTGACCTCGAGCGTCATCACATGGTCCCTCCCAGGTAGGCTTCGATGACCCGCTGGTCGGCACGGACCTCGTCGGGGGTACCGTCGGTCAGCACCTCGCCCTGGGCCATGACGACCACGCGCGGGCAGTGCTCCATCACGATGTCCATGTTGTGCTCGACGAGGAAGATGGTCAGCCCGTCGTCCTGCCAGAGCGTCTTGAGGAGGTCGATGATGCGGTTGGCGAGGGTCGGGTTGACCCCGGCGAAGGGCTCGTCGAGCAGCAGGACCTTGGGGTCCAACATGAGCCCTCTGGCGATCTCCAGGAGCTTGCGTTGACCGCCGGAGAGCTTGCCGGCGAGCTCGTCGCGCATGTGATCCATGCCCACCCGTTCGAGGACCTCCTCGGCCCGCAGCTCGATGTCCTCCCGGTCGCCGGTGCCCAGCAACGCCCGGTGGATGCGCGTCCCCGGGTTCTCGGGGGCGGCAGCCAGGACGTTCTCGAGGCAGGACAGCCGCACGAAGGGACGAGCTATCTGCCAGGTCCGGACCAGGCCGGCTCTGGCGCGCTGGTGGGTCTGGAGGTCGGTCACGTCGTCCCCGTCGTAGATGACCTGACCCGTCGTGGGGGTGACGTGCCCGGTGAACGCGTTGAAGAGGGTGGACTTCCCGGCGCCGTTGGGCCCGACCAAGGCGACCAGTTCCCCGGGCTGGATGTCGAGATCGACGTGGTCGACGGCGGTCAGGCCGCCGAACCGGACGGTCACGTCCCGCGCCTCGAGGCTGGTGGTCACTCCATCACCTCCAGTTCCTCGGTCTTGCCGAACAAGCCTTCGGGTTTCACGAGGACCACGATCATGAGCAGGAGCCCGACCAGGAGGATCTGAAGGGCCGCGATCCGCTGGCTGCCGACCTCGAGGCCCAGTCGGCCGAGGTCCATCCATCGAGGGGCTTGCCAGATGACCCAGAAGATGGCGCTGCCGGCCACCACGCCTCGCAGGCTACCTAGGCCGCCGAGGATCAAGATGGCCCACGCGTAGAACGTTGGCACGGGTCGGAACAGCTTGGGTTGGACCGCCAGGTTCTGCCAGACGAGCAGGGCCCCGGCGATGGCGGCGACCATGCTCCCGAGCGCCAGGGCCTGCATCTTGAGGGAGATGACCGGTGCGCCGACGCCTTCGGCGGCGTCCTCGTCGTCGCCGACAGCCTTGATCAGGCGGCCCCAGGGGCTCCGGACCAGCCGGGTGAGGATCCACCCGACGATGGCGATGGCCGCGATGGCGGCCACGGCGACTGCCATGTTCAGGGCAGCACCCTGGCCGAAGGGTTCGCCGATGACCATGAGCGGCTCGAAGGGGAACGGCATCTCGTTGATGCCCGCCGAGCCCCGGGTCCAGCCGTCCTCGTTGTTGATCGTGATGCGGAGGATCTCAGCGGCAGCGATGGTCACGATGGCCAGGTAGTCCTCCCGCAGGCGGAGGGTCGGGACCCCGATGATGTAGGCCCAGCCCACGGCGAGGATCAGGCCCGTGGCCAGGGCACCGATGTAGGGGGGCGAGGCCAGGCCGATCAGGGCAGCCCAGAGCCACGTGACCGCCGGGAGGATGGGGACGGCGAGGCCAAGCACGGCGGCGACCTTGGCCAGGGCCGGCCAGGTGACCTGACGCCAGAGGGCGATCCCGGCCGACGCCCAAGCGACCAAGGCGACGAAGAACGAGAGGAGGTCGACCAGCGCGCCGTGGTTGGCCAGGTTCCCGGTGAGCAGCGCCACGGCGTAGGCGCCGAAGGCCATGCTGGCGACGTGCCCGAAGTTGATCAAGCCGCAGTAGGCGAACTGGAGGGACAGGCCTAGGGTGAACACGGCGTAGATCAGGATCAGCGTGTAGGTCCGTGATAGGAAGCTCCAGGGGAACGCCCCGCGCCAACTGAAGGAGAGGAAGAGGAGCAGGGTGGCGGATAGGATGGCGATGAACCGGATGGTGTCGGTCCCCTCGACCCGATCGGCCAACCGCCAGGCGACGGCCGCCAACGGGAGGGCGACCCACGGGAGCCAAGGCAGGCCCTTGAGGGAGGGGAGAGTAGCGGCCAGGGCCAGGGCTGCGACCCCGGCAACCAGGGGCCACCAACGGTCCGGGCCGGTCTCGGCTGGCGCCTCTGGGGCTTGGGGCTCGGCGGTCATCGGACCTCCACCCCCATCAGCCCCTGGGGCCGGACCAGGAGGGTCAAGATCAGGATCCCGAACCCGACGGCGACCTTGTACTCGGGACCCAGCAAGGGGACGTCGAGGGGGGCGGTCAGTACGACGCTGACCTCTTGGGCGACGAAGATGATCAGCGAGGCTAGGATGGCTCCCTGGGCGCTGCCGATGCCGCCGAGGATGACGGCAGCGAAGATGCTGAGCAAGAGGATCCATCCGGTCTCAGGCGTCAACCCCTGCTGGATGGAGGCGTAGAGCACCCCAGCGGCCCCCGCCAGCGCTGAGCCCAGCCCCCACGTGAGCCTGGTCAGCCGCGGCACGTCGATGCCGGTGACCAGGGCCAGGTCCGGGTTGTCGGCCAGGGCGCGCATCATCTTGCCGGTGGTCGTCCGGGTGAGGAAGAGGTGGACGCCGACGACCCCGAGCGCGGCGACCAGGAAGGCGACGATCTCGTGGCTGGTGATCCGCGTGGCCATCGGCGCGTAGACGAGCTCGGGGATGTTGAGCGCGTAGATGCGTCGCTGGCCTTGCCAGATGAACTGGATGACACCTCGGAGGAAGAACGCCAGCCCGATGCTGGCGATCATCAGCATGACCATCTTGGCCCCTCGGCGCTTGAGCGGCCGCCAGAGGAGGTAGTGGCTGGCCACGCCCAACCCGGCCATCGCCAAGGCCGCGGTGGCCAGGGCGCTCGCCATGCGTGCGCCGTCCTGCACCACCGACCCCAGGAACCCCTGGAGGCCGGGGGCCAGCATGGTCCACACGTCCCAGGTCACGGCCAGCACGGCCAGGACGGTCAGGACGGCTGCGGTGCGCCGGGTGAGCAGGTCGCGCGTGTAGAGGACGATGCCCACGGCGACGGTGAGCAGCGCCGCTGCCAGGCCCAGCCAGTTGGCGCTGGCCGCCAGGCCGGCCGGTGCCAGGAGCGCCCAGCCCAGGTAGGCGCCGAGGGTCAGGACGTCCCCGTGAGCGAAGGTTGGGATCTGCAGGACCCCGTAGATGAGGGTCAGCCCGACGGCGGCCAGGGCGATGATCGTGCCGAGGACGACGCCGTTGACCAGCGCGCCCGGGAGGCCCTCGAGGACGGTCTGTAGCCAGCTGGCCATGCCGTCACCGGGCGGGCTCGGGGTCGTCGTGCACCCTTCCAGCGGCAGACGTGACAGCGACCCTCTGGCGTGCTTCCATGCTCTTCCCCTGGCTGGCCGGCGCGGGCCGGACCAGGCGGGCAACGCCCGAGGCCTCGATTATGGCTTTCGGTGTGGTCGTCGGCCTGCGACCGGCGCCTCGGGCCAGCGCGGTGCAAGACCGGGATGTTCTTACCGCGCCGGGGACCATGCCCGCCTGCCGATGCGCACCGAGCTGCTGGGAGCCGTCGTGATCGTCGCCGTCGCCCTGGCCGGCTGCACCGGGGAACCGGTGGCCCGGCCCTGCCCAGAGGCCGGTGACCAGGGCCAGCCGGTCATCGGTACGCTGCTCCCGGTGACCGGACGCCTCTCCAGCATCGGGCCGGACCTGAAGCGAGCGGTGGACCTCGCCATCCAGGACGTCAACCTGGCCGGCGGGCTGTTCGGTCGCCAGGTGGAGGTCCTCCACGCGGACACGGCCAGCACGGTCTCGGTCAGCCGGACAGCCGCCGACCGCTTGACCCAGCAGGGCGTGACCGCGATCGTCGGACCGGTCAGCTCCTCGGCCGCCCTCGGCGTGCTCAACCAGACCGACGGTGCTGGGACTTTGATCGTGACGCCAGGCGCGACCAGCGACCGCTTGTCGGCCGCTGACGCTGGCGATCGGTTCTTCCGGGTGCCGCCGAGCGACGGGCTCCAGGGTGTGGCCCTGGCCCAGCTCTTGGACGAGAGGGGCGCAGGATCGGTGGCCGTCCTCCACCTGGACACCAGCTACGGCCGGGCGATCACACAGAACCTCCAAGCCTCCCTTGAGGACCGTCAGACCGCCCAGGTGACCGCGACGATCCCGGTCGTGGCATCCAGCCAGAACCACAGCCAGGCCATCAGGCAGGCCGAGGCTGCCGACCCTGCCACGATCGTCTACGTCGGCTTCCCGGACCCAGGGGTCGACCTGCTAGCCCAGGCCCACGAGCACGGGTTGCTTGACGGCCGCGAGCTCGTGTTCACCGAAGGCTCGCTCAGCCATGCGTTCGTCGACCGGGTCCGCAACCGAACCGGCCAGCCGACGCTCTTGACTGGGAGCCCGGGGACCGCACCGACGGCGTTCCTGGCCCAAGGCGCCGACCCGGCGTTCCGGCAACGGTTCACCGAGGCTTACGGTCACGCCCCAGGTCTGTTCGCCGGGGAGGCCTACGACGCTGCGGTCACGATCCTGTTGGGCATGGCGGCCGCGCAAAGCACGGACCCCGACGCCGTCTCCGCGTGCTTGCGCAGCGTCTGGGACCCGCCGGGCCGGTCGATCACCCCTGGCAGCCTGGACATCGGGCTCGGCGCGGCGGCCACCGGCGAGGCCATCGACTACGAGACCGTGTCCGCCTCCGCCCACTGGAACGCGACCGGCGATCCGACCGAGGCCACCTTCGCGTTCTGGCGGGTCACCCAGACCGGCGCGATCGAGGTCGTGGAACCCGAGGTCCGCATCGTGGCCGACGGCTGACCCGGCCATCTCCAGGCTTATACCGGTCGGGCCGGTTCCCCCCGCGTGGACGTCGTCGAGACCGCCGAGCACCTGCTTGCTGGACCCGAGGTCGGGCCCTGCCTCGATCTGGCCGAGGAGGTTTGCCGTGGGGCCGGCATGCGCGTCCAGCGGCTGCAGGACCACGAGGCCTTGGTCGCCTGGCGGGGCCGGGACGGGTGCCTGCTCAGTGGGCACGTGGATGTCGTGCCCGTCGGCGACGGGTGGACCCAAGCACCGTTCGGGAACACGATGCTCGACGGCCGCCTGGTCGGCCGCGGTGCCTCAGACATGCGGGGCCCCGTGGCCGCCATGCTTTCTGCCCTGGCCAACACCGAGGCCCCGGCCGGCCTCGTGCTGACCAGCGACGAGGAGACCACCATGGCCACCGCTCGGGCCCTGGTGGACAAGCCCGACGTGCTCGAGCCAGCGACCGCCGTCGTGGTCGGGGAACCCACCGGGTTGGACGTGGCGACGTGCGGGAAGGGCGTAGCATGGATGCAGCTCACGGTCACCGCCCCCTCCGGCCACGCCTCGGCCCCTCGAGGGGACGGCGGCCGGGCGGCCTCCGCCCCCGAGCGGCTGGTCGAGCTGCTGGCTGATCTGCCAGCCGAGCCCGTGGTGGTCGACCACCCGGTGCTGGGACAGCCGACCCTGGCGATCACCGGGTTGGGGAGCCAGGAGGGGCCGTACAACGTGCTCGCACCCGAGGCCTGGGCCAGGATCGACGGGCGGTTCCCGGCGCCGGTGATGCCCGACGAGATGGTCCGCGCCGTCCAGCAAGCCCTTGGCCATCCGTCGGACGTCGAGATCCGTCTGGCCAAGCGAGAGCCCCCGTTCGAAGGCCCGGACCGGCTCGGGCATCGATGCTTGGCGGCCATGGCCAAGGCTGGGTTGGAGCGCGAGGTGATCGGCGTGGACTACGCCAGCGAGGCCGGGCACTGGCAGCGCGCGTGCCCGACGGTGGTCTGCGGGCCCGGGTCGATCGATCGAGCGCACAAGCCCGACGAGCACATCACGGTCGAGGAGCTGGAGGCCGGCGTGGGGGCCTACACCGCCCTGATCGAGGCGCTGGCAGGATGATGGGGGTGCGCCCGGCTACCGCTGGCGCCAGCGGTGGACCATGCGGCCACCGGTGACGACCATGGCGGCCATGGCGACGGTGAGGGCTGTCCAGGCGTAGGGCTCCTCTTCGACGGTCTTGACGCTCATGGCCGAGAGGGTCTCGCGGGCCTTGGCGACGTCCAGGCTGCTCGAGCTCTCCCCGTCGAACAGGAGAGCACCGGGGTTCTCGATGGGCAGGGCCAGGCCCGTCGGGTAGGCCTCTCCGGTGTGGACGTTGTAGAGGGGCTGCATGGCATCCTGGCCGCCAGCCTGGGCCTGGCGGACGGTGATCTGCACGTCGAGGCCGGACCCGGATGGGATCCGTGCCAGATCGTGGGGCACCGGGATGGCGTAGTGCTGGATGGTGCCTCCCACCGGGTCGGGCAGGTTGACCAGGTCGTGGGTCTGGGCGCCGGTGCCCACCGTCCGGTTCTGGTGGGCCAGGCGGACCTCGACGGTGACGTTGGGGACGACCCCGTGGTCGACCTCCTTGGGCGCTGGGCCGGCGGGGCTGGGCCAGGGGGTCTGGTCGGCTGAGAGGTAGAAGTGGAACATCGCCGGCACCGCCGTGTCGAGACGGAGGTCCCCGATCGGCCCGATCCGGCCGTAGAAGTCGTGCAGCCGGTAGGTCCACGTGTGTTCGGTGCCAGCGGCCGAGGCGCCGGGCGTGGCGGGGCCCTCAGAGAGGTCGGGCTCCTCCACAGGGAACACCTCGTCCATGATGATCGGGCCCGCCATGCCTTCGGCCACAGAGGCTGGCCAGTGGGCGTAGAGAAGGACCCGGCCCTCGTCGTCCACGTCGATGGCCCCCTCGGCCCCTGCGACCGGGATCAGCAGCGTGGCGAGGAGGAGCCAGAGGGCCAGGCGCATCACCCTCAACGTCGGCGTGGCCCCTTAAGAGCGTTGTGGCATACCGGGTGGTCGCCCAGGCCCTGGCCTCCCGAGAGACGGTCGTCGGCGGGCCGCTTTTGTAGGAGGTGTCCTTAGCCGGCCCGTGGCCAACAGGTACCTGATCCTGGCCGGTGCCGCCGCCCTCGTGGCGCTGCTCACCTGGGGGGTGCTCGCCGTCAGCCGACGGGCCCGCCAGCTCCAGGATCAGGAGATGGGGTTGCTCGACCACCTGCGCGAGCTGCGGTACCGTGTGCTTGCCTCCTTGGGCACCGTCGGCGCGATCACGGTGCTCCTCTTCAGCTTCGATGTGCAGCTGGTCACCCTGCGCGGCTACACGTTCTGGGCGCCGATCCCGACGGTGGCCGAGAGCCTGGCCACGCGCCTGCTGAACGAGATCCTGGCCTACAGCCTGCCGGACACCGTCTCCCTGGCCGTGTTGACCGCCAGCGAGGCCCTGGTGGCCCAGCTCCAAGCCGCGGTCCTGGGCGGGCTGGTGCTCGGCGCCCCGTTCGTGGCCTACCACATCTCGGCCTTCCTGGCCCCGGCGCTCCACCCCCACGAGCGCAGGACCGTGGGCTGGTTGATGCCGGTCTCCATGGCGCTCTTCCTCGGCGGGGTGGCGTTCGGGTACTTCCTGATGGTCCCGCTGACCTTGGCCACCCTCTACGCGTACGCCGACCCGATCGGCGCCGCGGCGTTCGCCCAACCGCAGCAGACCCTCAGCTTCGTGCTTCTGACCTCGGGCCTGTTCGGGTTGGCCTTCGAGTTGCCCCTGATCATGGCCGGCCTTGCCTACATGGGCTTGGTGCACCCCGAGACCATGGGTCGCCACTGGCGAGGCGTGGTCGTCGGCGTGCTGGTGCTGGGCGCCGTCCTCAGCGATCCCAGCCCGATCACCCAGGTGCTGATCGCTGGCCCGGTGATCCTGCTCTACATCATCGGGTTGGGTGTGGCCAAGATCGCCTACCGACGAGGTCATCGGTCCCGGCTGGGGACCTCCACGACGCCGTGACCCCGAGGTTCGCGTTCAGCAAGGCCTTCATAGGACGAGACCCTAGGCTCCGGTCGTGCGCCTCGACCGCCCCGGTCCGAAGACCCGTCCTGTCCACCTGCTCGCTGGTGCCCTGCTGCTGGGTGCCCTGGCGCTCCCGTTGGCCGCCGCCCAGGGGACGACCGTCCAGATCCTGGAGAGGCCCGACGTGGTCGTCACGACGGACTACGAAGGCGAGACGTACACGAGCCCCCGGTACTTCTTCAGCGTCCGGGCGGAGGTCACCAACGGCGATGAAGAGCGCGGGGTCAACCTCCTGGCGATCACGTACCTCGATCCCGAGGTCGACGGCTGCCCCGAACAGCGCGGGGACGTCGGCTGGGTGAGCCTGGGCCCGGTGAAGAACCGCCGCCTGGACCCCGGGCAATCTGTCACCGTCGGGGGCGCCACACGGCCCGGCAACGGCGGCGCCGACGCGTACTGGCGCCTGGAGGTCTTCGACCACTACCCCGACCAGACCGGTGGTGAGCGGAACTACTCGACGGGCCGACACACGTTCTGCATCATCGCGCAGGTCAGCGAGGACGACCCGGCCTGCGACCAACCGCGTGCCTGCTGGCTGGGCAAGGACAGCTTCCGGGCCTACGTCCGACCGACCAACGAGAAGCCCTGGCTCGAGGAGGTCGAGGTCATCCCCGAGCAGCCCGAACCCGGTGACGAGATCCTCTTCCGGGCCACGGCCTCGGACAACGACACCGAGCCCAAGGCCGACCAGCTCTCGTACACGTGGGACCTGGGGCCCGACACCGCCCAGGGCCCGGTGGTCCGGCACGCCTTCAACACCCCAGGCGAACGGACCATCACGCTGACCGTGACCGACGGGTTCGAGACGGTCACCTGGGAGCAGAACATCAGCGTCGTGGGCCAGGCGGTCGGTGATGGCGGCGACGGGACCGACGGCGCGCCTGGCCCAGGTGTTGGGTTGGTGATCCTGGTCCTCGCCGTGGCCGGTGCCCTCCTGGTCGGCCGCCGTGATGGTTGACCGACCAACCCAGCCACTGGAAGCCTTATGTAGGCGGCCGGGGACTGGGCGGTGAGGCACCCGGATGCGCGCCAAGATCCTGCCGGTCATCCTGACCCTGCTCCTGCTCCCCGCAGGGAGCCATGCCGCGACGGCCGGTGAGGCCGGTCCCCGGGTCGTGGTCACCCACGACACGCCTGAGGACGGGACGACGTACGTCGGCAACGTGAACCACTTCGGTTGGGTGCTCTTCGGGGAGGACGGCGCCCCGGCCTTCCACCACGATGCCGTCGTCGAGATCACCCTAGATGGCCGCACGCTCTACAAGACCGAGCCGTCGTCCGGCCACGATTACGACGGCGTCGATGAGATCCAGATCAGCTTCCCCACGACGGGGACCTACGAGGTCTCCGTCACCATCCCGACCGGGGAGGGCGAGGTCACCGACACGTTCCAAGGCCAGGTCCTCGCAGCACCAGACGCCACGGCCTCCTTGCCCATCGACGGGCCCGAGACCGCCACGGCCGGTGAGCCCGTGACGTTCACCTACGAGCTCCTCGACGCCGACGACGACCGGATCCCACACAGCGACGTGCTCGTCCAGGTCCGAGACGTGGACCAGAGCAAGGAGATCCTCCGGGTCCACACCCACACCCACGAGGACACCCAGACGTTCCAGCACGTGTTCACAGAGCCGGGGACCTACGAGGTGGTCTTCCTGGGGTACCAGGCCTTCCCCTCGCCCGATTCAGCCATGTTCGGACCGGTCCGGGAGGTGCACGAGATCACGGTCGAGGAGGGCGAGATGCCGGACGTCCCGGCAGCTAGCCCCGGTGCCCCGACCAACCGCCCCCTGGAGAACCGCGTGGATGCAGGCAGCAACGATGGTCCGTACGAGCTGTGGGCCACCTACGATCCTTACACCAGCGTAGGCGTCTTCGGCCGGATCCACCTCACGACCGTCATCACCGACGCCGCCACCGGCGACCCGGTCCCGCACGTCGACCTCGACGCGAGCTTGACCGGTCCAGGTGGCCAGGTCCTGTTCCAGAGCGAGACCCTGCACGAGTACGACGGGGTCTTCCACCTGGCCGGAGCCTACTCGACCCCTGGCGACTACACCCTCGAGGTGACCGCCGAGAAGGGCGCCTGGACCGATACCACCACCCACCGGTTCAGCGTCCACCCGCCGGTGGTGCCCATGGCCGCCGGGCCCCAGTTCGCGACCCTCGACCACCCGGACACGATCGAGGCTGGCACCCCCACCAAGCTCACCGTCAAGGCGACCGACGAGGCCGGCCGGCCGTTCGATCACAGCGAGATGACGGTCACGGTCCGCGACGGGACCACGGGTCTGCCGTTGCTCTCCGACAAGGTCCATACGCACGCGTCGGGGACCTTCCCGATCACGGCCACGTTCCCCACCCAAGGCGACTACGTCGTCGAGGTCGATGGCGTCGACCTCGAACCGACCGCTGCCACCCAGGTCCACGGCCCCAGCGCCGACCAGCCCCCCATCTTCGACGTGACCGTCGAGGATGGTCCCGGGCTAGGCGGGCCTGACGAGCAGCTCGATGCAGCCGGCGACCAGGCCCCGGACACGGTCCCCGGTCCCGGGGCATGGATCGCGGTCCTGGTGGGCCTGTGTGTCGCCGGCATCATCCGGGTCGTCTAGCCGGTCGTCGGCGCGGCCGGTTGCTGTTGGGTCAGGCAGTGGCAGGCGCCCATGCCGACGATCAGGTCCTGGGCCGGGATCGGCGCGACCCTGCGCTCCGGGAGAAGGTCCTCCAGGAGCTCCAAGGCCGCCGTGTCGGACGGGTCATCGTAGATGGGCACCAGCACGGCCTCCTCCCCGATGTAGAAGTTGGCGTAGCTGGCAGGCACCGGGTCCCCCTCCCAGGTCACGGGAGCGGGCATCGGGAGCTCGATGACCTCGAGGGAGCGCCCCCTGGCGTCGGTCATGGTCGACAACCTGTCCAGGTTGGCTTGCAGCGGCTCGTGGTTCGGTGAGGTTGGGTCCTCCTCGCTACAGGCCACGACCTTGCCGGTGGCCACGAACCGGGCGATGTCGTCGACGTGGCCATCCGTGTCGTCCCCCACGATACCCTTTCCCAGCCACAGCACGGTCCGGGCGCCGACGTGGTCGGCCAGCAACCGCTCGATCTCCTCCCGGGTAAGCTCGGGGTTGCGGTTGTCGTTGAGCAGGCACTGCTCGGTGGTCAGCAGCGTGCCCTGGCCGTCGACATCGATGCTGCCTCCCTCCATCACGGCGTCGACCCGGAACCGCTCAGCGCCAGCAGCCTCGGCGATCCAGGCACCCAACCGGTCGTCCGCCTTGAGCGCATCGTACTTGCCGCCCCAGGCATCGAAGGTCCAGTCGATCGCCCCCAGCCGGCCATCGGCCTCGTCGATCACGAACGTGGGCCCGTAGTCGCGGACCCAGGAGTCGACGTGCCTGACGACGTGGAGGCGGGGCCCGGCGATGCCGCGTTTGGCCAGCAGACCCTCGACACGCTCGCGTTGGTCCGCGTCGTGGACCAGGATCTCGACGCGCTCGCCAGGTGCCAGGGCCTCGACCATCGCCAGGAAGGCTTGCTCGGCGGCCTCGATCCCTGCCACCCAGGTGAGCGGATCGCGGGGCCAGGCCAGCCAGGTCGCCTCGTGGGGGGCCCACTCGGCCGGCATGGTGAAGCCTTGGTCGGCTGGCGAGCCTGGGGACGGGACCAGGGTCATCTCAGCCCTCGATGTAACGTCGGGTGATCTCGTCGTAGGCGTCAATCCGGCGGTCCCGGAGGAACGGCCAGGCCCGGCGGACCTCCTCGCTTCGATCCAGGTCGATCTCGCTGATGAGGACGGCTTCCTCGCCGACCGGGGCTTGATCAACGATCCGGCCGAAGGGGTCGGCCACGAACGAGCCTCCCCAGAAGGTCAGCCCTCCCTCGACACCGACACGGTTGGCAGCGGCCACGTGGATCCCGTTGGCAAGCGCGTGGGCCTGCTGGGCCAGCTGCCAGGAGGCTCGCTGCTCGTCGGCGACGTCGGCGTCGGCCTCGGCGTGCCCGATGCACGTCGGGTACAACAGAACGTCGGCGCCCTTCAGGGCGGTGATCCGGGCGGCCTCGGGGTACCACTGATCCCAGCAGATCAGGACCCCCAGGCGACCGTGGGCCGTGTCGAAGACCTTGAAACCCTCCTCCCCCGGCGTGAAGTAGTACTTCTCGAAGAAGTTGGGATCGTGGGGGATGTGCATCTTCCTGTAGGTGCCCAGCAGGCTGCCGTCGGCGTCGAGGACGGCTGCGCTGTTGTGGTAGATGCCGGCAGCTCGCCGCTCGAAGATGGGCGCGACGACGACGATGCCGTGCTCGGCGGCCCGTCGACCCACAGCCTGGGTGGTGGGACCCGGGATCGGTTCGGCCAGGTCGAAGTAGCTGGGATCCTCGTGCTGGGGGAAGTAGTGGGAGCCGAACAGCTCCTGGAGGCAGACGACCTGGGCGCCCTGGTCAGTGGCCTGATCGATCAGGGCCAGATGGTGCTCGAGGTTCTTCTCGGCGTCGCCCAGGTCCTTGGCCTGGGTGAGGCCCAGGGTCAGGGTCCGCGGGGTCTGGCGCGTCATCGCTGGTCAACGGTGAGGCCGGCCCTGGCTTTGAGGTTTCGGGCCGGGGACCTGCGTCGAGCCTGCGACAGGCCATGCAGGGGCATGGGCCTAGTTCTCGGCTTCGAAGGCCTCGCGGACCAAGTTGGAGGCGCGGGCTAGGTACTGGACGGCCGACCAGAGCCCGGTCCCGGGTCGCAGGAGGACGGTGACCAGGGTCGCGTTGGGGCCCGGGGCGGTGATGATCACCCGGTCGGTTCCCTGGATGACCATGGTGTGGCGGTAGGGGCCTGCTTCGGCCGCCTCGCCGGTCTTGCGGCCCTGGTGGGCCAGAGCGGCCACGCGGGCCTTGAGCCGGTCGAGATCGGTCTGGTCCGGGAGGTCGGAGAAGACCGTGCGGCCCTGGAGGTCGGAGATGAGGACGCCCTCGATGGCCGGGTTCTCCGTGAACCCAGCGAACCGGTCGTTGAGCTGGTCGCGTGCCTCGGCGCCGGCTGGCCGGGCCTGCTCGCCGGGCTGGAGCTGGTTGACCAGCGCCTCCTCGACCTCCTCCCAGCGAGCCACCGCCACCTTGAGGCGATGGGGGAGGTCCTTGTAGGCCGAGGGGCTCTTGACGATGTAGTCGATGGCGCCACGACCCAGTGCTTGGAGCGCGATCTCCTCGGAGCCTTCACCTGTCAGGAACACGACCGGGACCGAGGCGTCCTGCTGGCGGATCCAGTCCAGGAGAACCAGCCCGTCGTCGTCTGGCAGCCGGTAGTCCAGGAGGGCGACCGTCGGCTCGACCTCGTGGAACAGCTCCTTGGCTTGAGCGACCGTGCCGGCGATCCGGGCGGTCCAGCCGGCCTCGGAGAGCACTTGGTCCACGATCTCGGCCTGGACCGGGTCGTCTTCGACGATGAGAACGTCCATCCGTGGTCCTCCCTAGCCGTACATCATCTTGGAGGCATCGGTCGCCTTCTCTTGCTCGCTCAGGGACCGCTTGAGCTGGTCCTCCAAAGCCTTGGCTTGTTCCTCCAAGGGCTCCGGGTCCATCACGATGCCGGGGACGAGCTTGTCGACCACCGCGACCAGCCGGGCGGCGGCCGCGGCATCAGGTAGCTCCTCGTCCACGGACGTGAAGAGCGTGACCACGCCCATGTCCCGGGTGTTGCCCTCGACGAGCACGGAGGCCGATAGCCCGCTGATCGCACCGTCGGGGAACGGCTTGGCGCCCAAGCGCTCGAAGTCGATCGTGCAGCACAGGTTGGGGACCGCGAACACCTCATCCGAGCCATCCTCGAGGGGGGCCCCTTCGAGGCAGATCACCCGCTCAGCGCCGACGGCCTCGGCCCAGGTCAGGATCTCCTGGGCGATCTCGTCGCTGGTCTCGGCCGTGGGCTGGGCGTCCGAGCGGACGACGACGAGCTGGGAGCACTCGCCGTCGAGGCCGCACTGCTGGGCCGAGGCGAAGAACTGGACCGGGGACATGGCCGAGCCATCCCGGACGCTGGCGACCGGTGGGAACCGGGGCGAATCCATGCTGGCCACGAGCTTCATGTCCAGCCGGGGGACCGCGTAGCTGGCGACGATCGCCCCGACCAGGCCTTGGCTCGGGAACCCGACGACCACCAGGGGATCCTCGTACTCCCACTCGCGGTGCGAGACCACGGGCATGGCTCCGGATGGGTGCACCGGGTTTGAAACCCTTGCCTTCCAGCTTGGACCATCGCGGCTAAGACGCCCGGCTTGGTTGTTGGCGTATGGCTCGTCTGGTCGTCGTCGGCGGCGGTGCCGCAGGTATGTCGGCTGCCAGCGTCGCCAAGCGCCGGGCCCCCGACCTCGATGTCGTCGTCCTGGAGCAAGGCCGACATATCTCGTTCTCGGCGTGCGGGATGCCGTACTGGGCTGGTGGCATCGTGGAAGGGGGTAAGGACCGGTTGGTCGTCTTGTCCCCGGAGGACGCCCGGGAGCGGGGCCTGGATGTCCGCATGGAGACCGAGGCGGTCGATGTCGACCCCGGGGCCAGGACCGTGACGACCGCCGGTCCCGACGGCCCGAACAGCCTGGCCTACGATCACCTCGTGCTGGCTCCCGGGGTGGAACCACGGACCCCTTGGCCTGGCTGCGACCTCCCAGGGGTCCACGCGTTGCGGCACCTGGACGACGGTGTCGCCTTGGTCGACGACCTGGCGACCGACGGGATCGACCACGCGTGCGTGATCGGGGGCGGGTTCGTCGGGTTGGAGATGGCCGAAGCGTTCGTGCATCGGGGCCTCGAGACCACGCTGGTCCACAGCCACAAGACGTTGATGTCTGGCGTCGTCGAGCCCGAGCTCGGGGAACGGATCAACCAGCGGGTCCGGCAGGCCGGTGTCGAGCTGGTCCTCGAGCGTCGGGCCGACGGGCTCGAGGGCGAGGACCGGGTCACGGGGGTCGACGTCGGGGACGAGGTCCTCGATGCGGACCTCGTGGTCATGGCCATCGGCGCCACGCCACGGACAGACCTGGCAGAGCGTGCCGGCTGCGCGCTCACGGCCGGCGGAGCGATCCAGGTCGATGACCGGATGCGGACGACCGTCGACGGGATCCTGGCTGCCGGGGACTGCGTGGCCTTCCCCCACCGGCTCACGGGGACCCCGACCTTCCTGCCCCTTGCCCTCCACGCCAACCGTGCCGGTCGCATCGCCGGGGAGACCGTGACCGGCAACGATGCCCGGTTCCCCGGCGTCCTTGGCACGGCCATCACCCGGTTCGAGGACCTGGAGGTCGCCGCGACCGGTTCGACCCTGCCGGCAGCCCGGGAGGCCGGGTTCGACGCAGTGGCCGAGACCATCACCAGCCAGACGCGGGCCGACTACTTCCCCGGTAGCGCTCGGATCCAGGTCCGCATGGTCGCCGAACGCGGCACCGGGCGCGTGCTGGGCTGTCAGATCGTCGGAGGGCCTGGTGCCGGTCAACGCATCGACACGGCCGCTGCGGCCATCTGGATGCAGGCCTCGACCGCGGATATCGAGGCCATGGACCTCTCCTACGCCCCACCGTTCAGCCCGACCTGGGACCCCATCGCGATCGCTGCCAGGATCGCTGGGCGGGAGGCCTGAGGCTTGGACGGTGCCCGGGACCGATGGAAGACTCTTCGACAACCTTCAAGTAGGGGACGTAGGCATCCCTCAGCTAGATGGCAGCCCTGGGCGTCCCCGATACAGCCCTGCTCCTCCTGGCCTTCGCCGGCATGGGCCTTCTAGGCTGGGGAGCCTACTGGCGGGACCGGCGGACCCACTGGGTCCGCATCGCCGGGTGGATGCTCTTCGGGCTGTACTGGCCGTTCAAGGCCCCCCATTACTTCGCCATCGACGACCCGTTCAACGCCTGGTTCAGCCTCGCCGCACCCCTGTTGACCGGTTACGTGGCCTACCACGAGTACCTGAACTGGAGATGGCGGGAGGACCCCGTGGCGCTCCGGTGGCTGACAGGCGCCACCTTCGTGGCCGCGACCAGCTACTTCGTCCTCTTCGAGATCACCCCGATCCAGGAGCAGATCATCTACTGGACCGGGGTCGAGAGCTCCTGGTTGTCCAACGTCCTCTTCGGGACCAACAGCGTGGCCGTCCAGGACGTCAGGGTCAACAGCGATGGCTACCACGCCACGCACATCTGCCTGGCCAACAGCTACGGGATCGAGTCGACGCCCAGCTGGTGCGACGCCAACGTGCAAGGGAGCCAGGCGGCCGGGTTCCCGTACTACGCGGTGACCATCATCTTCGCCTGCACGGCCCTGCAGTCGATCATGATCTTCGTGGGCGCCATCGCGTTCACCAAGGCCTCCACCGCCCGCAAGGCCAAGGCTTACCTGATCAGCGTCCCGACGATCTACATCCTCAACCTCTTCCGCAACGCCGGCATCGTCTTCGGCTACCGGGTCAAGGGCTACACCATGTTCGGCATGGACAGCTTCGCGTTCATGCACTCCTACGTGGCCAAGACCGGGGCGATCATCGCTTTGGTCATCATCGCGCTGGCCGTCTTCCGGACCCTTCCCGAGCTACACGAGAACATCCTGGACGTGCTCGACCTGCCCAGGCGTGAGAAGGCCCAGCCGCCCAGCGGTGGCAGCCCCTCGTCTGTCGAAGCGGGCTCCTCCTGAGCGTGGCACGATGCGCCTGGCCCCCGGCGCGGCCCCCTGGGCCTTCACCCCGATCGTCCTGTCCGGGATTGCGTTCCTCGCCACGCGGTGGACCCGATGGGGCCTGGTGGTCGGCACCGGCCTGCTGGTCCTGGCCCTGGGCCTGGCGCTCTTCTTCCGTGACCCCGACCGTGAGATCGGCGACGGCATCGTCTCGGCCGCCGACGGCCGGGTCCATGTGATCGAGGAGGGGAACCTGGGCGTCTTCCTCAACGTCCACAACGTGCACGTGATCCGCGCGCCCTACGCCGGGACCGTCCAGGCCGTCGAACGGTTCTCCGGCGGCCACCTGCCGGCCTTCCTGGGGACCGCCAAGCGGAACGCTGGTGTGACGGTGACCCTCGGGACCGCCTGGGGGGAGCTCGACGTCCACCTGATCGCTGGCCTGGTGGCCCGGCGGGCGGTCGCCTGGGTGGAGCCAGGCCAGACCGTGGCCAAGGGCGAGCGCATCGGTATCATCAAGTTCGGGTCCCGCGTGGACGTAGACCTGCCGCCGGAAGCCACCGTCCGGGTCGACCCTGGTCAGCGGGTCCTGGCTGGCACGACGACGATCGCCGACGCCGGAGATGCATGATGAGCACGGGCCGTTCCTCGCCGAAGATCTGGGTCGCTGATGCCCTGACCCTCTCGAACGGGATCTTCGGGTTCCTGTCGATCCTGACCTGGTCGGTCGAGCTTGGTGGGCCGCTGAGCCCGTTCGATGACACGGCCGTGGCCGCCGCGTACATCGGGCTGGGGATGGTCACCGACGGGCTCGATGGGATCGTCGCCCGGGCCTGGGGCTCCACCGGCCTGGGCAACGCGCTGGACACCATGAGCGACTTCCTGACGTTCTGCGTGGCCCCGGCTGTCTTCCTCGTCAACGTGATCCATGTCCCCCAGGGCACCGTCACAGCGGCTATCGAGGCCGTGGTGGCCCTCGGGTTCATCGTGGCCGGGATGCTCAGGCTGGCCCGCCATCGCGACGGGGACACCAAGGGCCAGGCCCCGCCCAACACGTTCGTGGGTCTCCCCGCACCCTGGAGCGGCGCGACGCTCGTCGTCCTCCTGGTCCTCGATATCCCGACGGGCCTGGCCCTGCTGGCCGGGATCGTGCTGGCTGGGCTCAACGTCAGCCACCTGCCCTACCCCAAGACGCGTGGTGCGCTGACCAAGGTCGCCTTGGGCATCATCGTCGCCAGCCTGTTGGTCATCTCCGGGCTGATCTTCTTCGGACCCCAGGCGACCTGGATCCTCACAGCCGCAGCGGCGGTCGCCCTGACGATGATCGCGATCGGTCCGCTGGTGGCCCGCATGGGCCTCACAGAGGAGACCTAGCCGCGGTCGGCTCGGGTTCAGCCAAGGACCCTGGGGTCGCAGCACCCCGGTGCGAATCACACCCTTTTTGTGTAGGTCCCCGCTTCCCATTTATGAAGAGAAGCGCCTCCTCGGAGGCTCTCGGAGCTCGTTGAGATGGCCCACGCAGCCAAGATCGGCATCACCGGCATGCCCTCTGTGGGCAAGACCCAGACCATCCTCAAGATCATCGAGAAACTGGAAGGCAAGGAGACCATCGTCGGCGGGATGGTGACCGAAGCCATCGAGGAAGCCGGCCAACGCAAGGGGTTCCATATCCAGGACTGGCTGACCAAGGAGACCGACACGCTGGCCCACGTCGACCTCGACAGCGAGGTCCGCGTCGGCAAGTACGGGGTCGACCTCGATGTGCTCGAGGACATCGGTGTGAGCGCCATCCTGCGCGCCATCGAGGAGGCCGAGGTCATCGTCGTCGACGAGGTGGGCAAGATGGAGATGGAAAGCCCAGCCTTCTGCGACGCGGTCAAGGCCGCGCTGGACTCCGACAAGTCCATGATCATGACCCTCCACAAGAAGTCCAGGAACCCGTTGCTCCAGGACATCCGGCGCCGGGACGACATCAGGATCCTCGAGGTCACCCCGATCAACCGGAACCTTCTCCCGTACAAGATCGAGAAGCTCCTCGAAGGCGAAGTGATCTGAACCTCGCCGAGACCACCGGATAGGGGCGAGGTTCAGAGCGCCCGAACCGACACCGACCGGACGGTTCGGGCAGATCTGGAGACCGGTCCACCAACCACCCAGAACCGGTCTCCAACCACACCGCTCGCCGGGACCACAGCATAACGGCGAGGTTCAGAGAACCCGGATCTCCGATCCGGGTGGATCTGGAGGTCGACCACACCACCTGCCTGGACCACCGGATAGGGGCGAGGTTCAGAGCGCCCGAACCTGCAGAGACCCCCCGGTTCGGGCGAATCTGGAGGTCGACCACACCAACCGCCCCAGGTCGACCTCCAACCACGCCGGTTGCCGGGACCACAGCGAAGCGGCGACCTTCGCGCCCACGCTCCCATCCCAACGGCCAGACCGGTCGCCGTTCGTCGAGGAACGCTATAGCTCCAGCCGGTGGCTAGGTCTCATGCAGCCGGCCAACGCCGCTCTGCTGATCTGTGCGCTTGTGATGACGACCGCCCTACCTCTGGCCGCCCAGGCCAGCGACCCGGTGGCCCCCATCCTCGTGGAGGTCGATCCCGACCCGACCGGATCGGGCGTCGACGGGGAATGGGTCGAGCTCTACAACCCGTCCCCCGTCGATCTTCGACTGGATGGGCTCTACCTGACCGACCATGACGCGTGCTTCGCGCCGGGTGAAGGTCTGGTCCAGGACTACCACTGGCCCTTGACCGGGATCCTTCCGGCCCAGAGCCACCTGGTCCTGGAGCTCCCCAGCAGCTGCCTCAACCTCGCCAACGGTGGCGACGAGATCGAGCTGGTCACCGAGGACGACGACGTGCTCCAGTCCGTGGCGTACGGCGATGCCGGCGGCCTCCCGGCCCCGGGCGCTGGAGAGAGCCTGGCAGCGTGCCACATCGGCGCCGGCCTCCATGGGGCCTGGGCGACCGGTCCTGAGACACCGGGGGTCTTCAACGCGGGGTGCTGACCGCACCGGCCGGCCGGTCCTCGGGGGGGTCGACCCCCCGGACCGGTCATCCGGGAGCCGTTAGGTTTTACCCTAGGGTGCGCTTTGCAGCGCCGATGCGTGCCGGCGTCGATGAAGCAGGACGCGGTCCCGTTCTGGGCCCCCTCATCGTCGCCGGCGTGCGGGGTGACCCCTCACGCCTACCCGACGGGGTCGACGACTCCAAGGTGCTGAGCCCTCAGACCCGGGACCGGCTCTACGAAGCCCTGGTGGCCGACGACCGGCTCACCTGCCTTGTCCGTGTCCTCCCCGCCTGGGAGCTCGACCGTCGGATGCGATCCGGGACGAGCCTGACCGAGATCGAGATCGACGCCTTCCTCCAGATCCTGGAAGGGCTGGACGCTCCGGAGGCGACCGTCGACGCCTTGGACAGCCGACCTGAACGCCTAGGCGCCCGCTTGACGAGGGCCCTGGAAGGGTTCTGCCAGGTCACGGCCAGCGTGGGCGCCGATGCCAGCGACCCGTTGGTCGGTGCGGCCAGCATCCTGGCCAAGGTCACCCGCGACCGAGCCATGACCGTCATCGAACAGGAGATCGGCCAGCCTGTCGGATCCGGCTACCCCAGCGACCCGACGACGCGCAGGTTCCTACAGGGTTGGCGATCCGAGCACCAGCAGCCCCCGCCCCACGCCCGCACCACGTGGTCGACGATCAAGGACCTCGGGTTCGGGACGGCATCCCTTGCGGACTTCACCTCACCCTCAGGAGGCACATCGTGACCGAGGCAACCAACGAGACCGATGTCGAGGAACGGATCCAGAACGCCCTGGAACGCCTGGAGAAGGGGTTCCGACGCCGCTGGGAGAACAACCCCGACTTCCGGGACTCCCTGAAGGGGAAGGACCGAGACATCCTCATCGACCTCAAGGCACGGGGCGCGTGGAACCTCGAGGTCCGCGACGGCAACCTGGTCGAGATCGCCGAGGGCCGTCCCGAGGACCCGGACGTGCGTGTCACGGCCGAAGCCGAGGACTTCCTGGCGATCTTCGATGGGACGCTCTCCCCCCTCGAAGCCTACGTCAAGAAGAAGATCAAGGTCAAGGCCGGCCTGCGTGACATCCTCTTGGTCAAGTCCTTCATGAGCGGGTAGCCGGAACGGCTATCACGTGCTGGGCGGGTTCACCGGCATGGCACGCTTTGGACCGTTGGGGTGGGGGACGACCTACTTCGGGATCTTCGCGATCACGGCGGCCTTGGTGCTCAACGCCGCGATGACCGGGCTCACCGCCGCCCCTTCAGGGGACGAGGTCGGTTTCTTCTTCGAGTTGGCTGCTTGGCTGGCGGTGGCAGCCGTGATCTCCCTGCTTCTGGGGTTGCTTGGGACAGTGGTGCAACAGGGGTGGCGGTTCTGGCAAGGCGAAGCGGCCCAAGACCCCCCAGGATAGCCGAATAGGGCCGTCTTGTTCCATACGGCTCCCCAAGCCCCGTTGGAAAACGGTTATTAGTTGGACGCCCGTCATTGCCCTCGGAGCAGGTTCGACGCCTGCTGGCAGGAGAACGTCCAGTGTACGTCATCCTGGGTTGCGGTTCTGTTGGGTTCAAGGTCGCTAGCACGCTCCAGGACCGGGGCGAGGAGGTCTTCGTCGTCGATGCCTCCGAGAGCCGCGTCCAGAACCTCAGAGACGGCAACCTGAACGCAGCTGTCGGTGACCTGCGGAACCTGGACCCTTTCAAGGAGCAGCTCTCCCGAGCGGACGCTGTCCTCCTCCTGGCCAGCGATGTCGATGCCAACCAGGAGGGTGTGATCTACGTCCGGGAGAACTTCCCCGACGCCAGGATCATCGCCCGGGCCGTCGACCCGCCGTCCCGGGATGCCCTCAAGAAGGCCGGCAGCGACGAGGTTGTCCTGCCCCAAGAGGTGCTGGCCCGCAGCGTCGAGCGCCGGCTCAGGGACGTCCAGATGGAGTCCCGCGTCCGGTCGCTCAAGCGGCTGCTGAACAACGCCCGGTCCCTAGCGATCTTCCTGCAGTCCAACCCGGACCCGGACTCGATCTCCAGCGCGATGGCCTTGGAGTTCGTCGCCAAGAGCATCAACCCGGAGATCGAGGTCAAGAAGTACGCCAAGGGCCAGGTGGGCCGCCCGGAGAACCGGGCCATGGTGAACCTGCTGAGCGTCGAGACCGAGGAGGTCGCCGGGGCCGAGGAATCGCGCGAGATCGTCAGCGCTGTCGACCTCGTCGCCCTGGTCGATGTCTCGGTGGCGGGCAAGAACAACCCGTTGCCCGAGGAGGTCGTCCCGAACATCGTGTTCGACCACCACCCCACCGATGACGAGCGGATCAAGGCCGACTTCCGCGACGTCCGACCCGGCGTAGGCGCGACGGCCACCCTGCTCACGGGCTACCTACGCGAGCTGGGGCTGACCCCGCCGACCGACGTGGCCACCGCGCTCATGTACGGTATCCGGACCGATACCAAGGTCCTCACCGACAAGGTCGACAGCGAGGACCTGGAGGCCGTCCGGTACCTCAGCGCCTTCATGGACTCCGAGACCCTGCGCCGGATCGAGTCGCCACCGATGTCCAGCGACCAGGCCACGATCCTGGGCCGGGCCATCGAGGGCATGAAGAAGCGCGGATCCCTGGTCGTCTCGTTCCTCGGTGTCGTCCCCAAGGCCGACTTCCTCTCCTACGTGGCCGACTTCCTGCTGGACATCGAGGGCGTGGACACCGTCGTCGTGTACGGTCTGGTCAGCGGGACGATCCACGTCTCCTCACGTTCCCGGGACGTCCGCGTCCATCTGGGCAACGTGATGGAGGAGCTCTTCGGTCCCAACCGCGGGGGAGGTCATAGCCACATGGCCGGTGCCCAGATCCCCGTCGATGTCTTCGTGGAGATCCAGAACCGCCAGGAGTTCCTGGAGAGCGTCGAGACGGCGCTTTCCGCCAAGTTCCTCCGCGCGCTCGGGCATTCGGTCCCCCAGGAGAAGGACCGCGGGACCAGCGAGGAGTGACCGCCGGTACCGCTGGTTCCCAAAGGATTCTATAGGAGAGTTGGCTTCGCAGCCCACCCGCTGCGGGGCTTGCCTAGCCTGGTAAGGCGCAGGGTTGCTAACTCTGTGTGCTTTGCACCCGGGGGTTCGAATCCCCCGCCCCGCGTTCCAACCGTATCGTTCTCAGAGAGGGATCTGAACCCCCTGTTCGATCGCGAGGTCCGACAATGCTACGACAAGGGCCTCGCGAGAGGTTGAACCACACCGCCGACCCACCGGGTTCGGCCGGCATCCCCCGCTCCGTGCTCGTGGACCGGTGGACCCCGAAACCTTGAGGCTCGCCAGAGCCTGACCCGTGACCTGATGCGCAACGCCGAGGTCGCCGAGGTCCTCAACGAGCTGGCCGACTACAGCGACGTCAAGGGGGACGAGTGGGAAGCTCGAGCATACCGGAAGGCCGCGCGGAACATCGAGACCCTCCAGGCCCCGATCGAGGAGGTTCACGCCGAGGGTGACCTCGAGAGCATCGACGGGGTCGGCCAAGCCATCGCGGAGAAGGTCGCCGAGTACCTCGAAGCGGGGACCATGACCGCCTTGGAGACCGTTCGTGAGGAGGTGCCCGTGGATGTCCCCGGCCTGCTGGCGGTCCAGGGCTTGGGCCCGAAGGGCATCAAGAAGCTCTACGAAGCGCTGGACGTCACCGACCTCGACAGCCTGGAGGCGGCGGCCCGGGACGGCCGGGTCGCCGAGGTCAAGGGCTTCGGGAAGACGACCCAGGGGAAGATCCTCGATCACATCGGGTTCGTCCGGGAGGCCCGGCAGAGGACCCTCCTGGGGAAGGCCGAGGCGATCGTCGCCGACCTGACCGAGACACTCCTGGCGACCGGCCGGTTCGACCGCCTGGAGCCGGCCGGATCGTTCCGGCGACGGACCCCCACCGTGGGAGACGTCGACCTGCTGGCCACCGCCCACGCACCGGTCGAGGCGTTGGAGACCGTCGCCGGTCTCGAGATGGTGGACCGCGTGCTCGGGCAGGGCGAGACCAAGGCGTCGATCGTGACCCGGGACGGGCTCCAGGTCGATGTGCGTGTGGTCGACCCGTCGTCGTGGGGGGCTGCACTCCAATACTTCACCGGGTCCAAGGACCACAACGTCGAGGTCCGCAGCCGGGCCCAGGCTCGCGGGCTGAAGGTCAACGAGTACGGGGTGTACGAGGAGGACGGGACCCAGCTCGCTGGCGCCACTGAGGACGAGGTGTACGGTGCGCTCGGGATGACGTGGATCCCGCCCGAGATGCGCGAGGGTCTCGGCGAGGTTCAACGGGCCGGGGAGGACGACTTGCCTGAGCTCGTCACCCTCGAGGACATCCAGGGGGATCTGCAGATGCACACCACCTGGAGCGACGGCAAGGAGAGCGTCGAGGCCATGGCCCGGAAGGCCGCTGAGCTCGGGTACAGCTACATCCTGATCACCGACCACGGACCCTCGTTGACCGTCACCGGGGCCCCGACCCTGGAGGAGCTGGCTGAACAGGGGGAGGAGGTCCGGGAGGCCGATGAGGCCGTCGACGGCGTCCGGGTGCTACACGGCGTCGAGGCCAACATCACCCGGGACGGGATGGATGTCCCCCCGGAGGTGTGCGAGGAGCTCGACCTCGTCGTCGCCTCGCTCCACGACACGGTCAGCGATGCGACCGATCGGGTCCTCCACGCGTTCGAGGCCTACCCGGTCGATATCTTCGCCCACCCGACCAACCGACTGATCGGGCAACGAGAGGGCAACGATCTGGACATGCCCGCCATCGTCGAGGCCGCGGCCGACCACAGGATCGCCATCGAGATCAACGCGCAGCCGAACCGGCTCGACCTGGACTGGCTCGACGTTCATCGGTTCCGCGACAAGGCCCGGTTCGTCATCTCCACCGATGCCCACGCCCCCGCTGGCATGGAGACGATGCGCCTGGGCGTCGATCAAGCCCGGAAGGGGTGGCTGACGTCCGAGCACGTCCTCAACGCGGGTCCCTTGGAGGATCTGCTGGCCTACGTAGGCCGCTGATGACGCCGGTGGCGTTCCGTAACCGCTTTCCTCCGGGGCCGACCTGCCCCGGTGTGGAACGGGAGACCGTCAACCCGCTGCAGTTCCTCTACTGGTTCCAGGTCATCTACGGTGTGGTCCTGGGGGCTGGAGGCGTCTACCTCTACCAGCGATGGCAGACCGGCGTCTACGGCCTCCCCTTCGTGGGTGCGCTGGTCGGCTTGATCTTCCTGACGTTGATCTTCGTCGTCTACCTCCAGAACCTCCACAAGGGGGACCTCCAGCCGGACTACTCCAAGACCTGCTACGCCTGCCGGCTCCCCGTGAACCGGTACTCGGAGTTCTGCGAGCATTGCGGCGCCGACCAGCTCGAGCGGCACAAGATCGGGGCGTGCCCTGAGTGCCAAGCCGAGGTCTACGAGGGGACGGCCTTCTGCCCCAGCTGCGGCGGCGATCTCCGGGACCGCAAGCTCCAGGAGCTCGGCTACTGACCGTCCATCCGGGCGGTCGATGCCATCGGGCTAGGTCGCGGTCTTATAAAGGGGCGCCCGGAGAAGCTCCTGTGTGAGCGCCTTCGATCCAGGAGAGCTTCGGCGCCTGGTGACGGCCGCCGGTGCTCGGGTCCCCCCTGTCGTCCTCGCCGGCCTGGTCCTCCTGCCCCTGCTGGCTGGGACCGTGGCCGGGAGCGTCTACTTCAGCCGGAGCGCCGATGAACAGGAGGATCGTCGGTACCGCGACCACGCGCAGACCGTCTCGGGACAGCTGGAGGACCGCCTCGTCCAAGATGTCACGAACCTCTTCGTCCTCAAAGGGTTCGTCGATGGTGCAGGGGAGCTCCCCTCCCATGCCGCGTTCCACAACTGGACCCAAGGATCGGGCTGGGACCAGCGAGCACCCGGGTTCCTGAGCGCTGGCCTGGCGACCCACGTCCCGCCAGGCGACGCGGAAGCCCATTGGGCCGACCTTCGCGAGGATCCCAACCTGACCGCGCTGGGTTACCCGGATCCCGGCCCGGCGCCGACCCTCGACCAGGCCGGCTTCATCCTCGACCACCGCGTGCCTCCCCAGGGGCCCGGCCCCACCTTCGCGAGCGACCTCACCGCTGGTTCCGACGCCCGGACGATCATCCAGACGGCCGTCGACCGGGGTCGGCCGGCGATCCTGGGCGCGGTCAACCTCGATCTCGATGCCAGCAACCGGTCCCAAGCCGAGGGGCTCTACGTCCTGCTCCTGCCGATCTACGGGACGGTGGAGCCAGGCACCGTGGAACACCGCCGCGCCTCTGTCCAGGGCCTGGTCGTCTCCGTCCACGACATCCGAGCCAGCCTGGCACCCGCGATCTCGGAGCTCACCGCCTCGGGGCACGAGGTCCGCATCGAGCTCTACGAGATCCTCGAGCAGGAGGGCGAGGACGCGGGTCCAAGCGCGGTCCAGGAGCCGCCTGACGCGCTAGCCTCCCTCCCCGGGTTCGATCCGCTCGGGTACGTGCCGGTCTCCGTCGGTGCCTCGACGTGGCCGTTGTACGTCCATCGACCCGGCAACCTCCTCTCCACCGCCGAAGAGCTGGCCCCCGGCCTGACGCTCGCCGGCGGGGCCACCTTGTCCCTGGCCGTCGCCGCGCTCACCTACCTGCTGGCGGCCGGTCGTCAACGGGCCCACCGGATGGCCGAGGCGATGACCCGGGAAGCCAGAGCCGCGACCACCTCGCTCTCCAGGGCCCACGCGGACCTGGAACGGTTCACGTACGCGGCCGCCCACCACATGCAGGAGCCCGTCCGGATGGTCTCCTTGTACACCCGGCTGCTGCAGCGGCAGTACGCCGACGATCTGGACGACGCGGCCAACGAGTACATCGAGTACGCGGCCGACGGTGCCGTGCGGATCCACGACCTGCTGAACGATCTGCTCGAGTACGCCAGCCTCCAGCACGGCATCGAGACCGAGGATACCGATCTCGACGAGGTCGTCGAGGGGGCCATCGCCCGGTTGGAGGCCGACGCTGACCGTCCCCCGGCCGAGATCCACGTCGACCCGTTGCCGACGATCCACGGGGATCCGGCGTTGTTGTCCCAGGTCTTCTACCACCTGCTCGTCAACGCGTTCAAGTTCAGCCCTGAAGGTCAGCGGCCGCGGGTGGAGATCCGCGCCGTCGAGCAGGATGACGCGTGGGAGGTCGTCGTGGAGGACAACGGGATCGGCATCGAGCCCCGGCACCACGCCCGCCTCTTCCACCTGTTCGAACGCGTCGAGAACCCGCGGGACCAGGAGGGGACGGGCGCCGGCCTGGCGATCTGCCGCCGGATCTTGGAGCTCCACGGCGGCAGGATCTGGATCGACGAGGGGTACGAGGCGGGGGCCAGGTTCCACCTGCTCTTCCCGAAACTGGCGTCAGATGCCGGCCCGTTGAACCAACCGCCACCGGTCGAGGTCGGCGACGCCGGGAGGCCTCGGGAGGCGCGTGCCTCGGACCGGGAGACGCCGTGATCTGATCTGGCCCAGTGGTCGGAAGAGGAAGGCACCGGCGATCATCCACCCCACGGCCGGCCAGGCGGCGAGGACCCTATCCCATGAACAGTGGGGAGCGGAGCCGGGGCCCGCTGACAGGGCCCCGGGCTCGCCCAGACGACCGGGTTCTGGGGACCGGCCGTCCGGTCCGCGCACAGGGTGCGCAGATGGGCGCGCGCCTCCGCCTCCCGTGGGTCGTTCGGGGTGGGAAGCAAAAGGCCCTGCTTTGTCACCGGCGTTGGGCAAGGGGGGCCACCGGTCCCCGGGGTCCTCGATGCCCGTTGAGCGCACGAGCTGGACGGGTAGGGTGGGAGAGGAAAGGGGCCGGGAGCGTCGAACACGTTGGAGGCGTTGGGAGGCTGTTGGAGGCGAGCCCCCGACCCGATGCTCCGAGATGCCTGTACGGAGCCATCAACGGTTGTTCGTCTGTCCTGGACAGACAACGTCGGCCGTGGGACCCAGGTTGAAGAGGGGTGGCCTGGATGCCAGGGTCGTGGACTCGCCTGACCTGATCCTGACCGATGCCACGGTCCTGACCCAGGATGACGACCGGCCGGAAGCAGGCGCCGTCGCCTTCCGGGACGGACGTGTCCTCGACGTGGGCCCGACCCGCCGGATCGAGGCCCTGGCCGGTGCCCGGACCCAGACCCTCGAGCTGGAAGGTGCCACGGTGCTGCCCGGCTTCATCGACGCCCACACCCACGCAGCCAGGCTCGGGGAGCTTCACTTCCGGGCCGACCTCTCGGGTCTGCCTCGCCGTCACGCGGCCGTTGAGATCCTCTCCCAACGTGCCGAGCGGACCCCGGCCGGCGGCTGGGTCATCGGTTGGAACTGGGACGAGAGCGAATGGGAGGATGGCTCGTTGCGACCGGCCGATCTCGAGGCGGTCTCCCAGGACCATCCGGTCATGGCCCGCCGGGTCTGCGGCCACAAGGCGGTGGTCAACGAGGCCGGCCTCGAAGCCCTGGATCTCCCCGAGGGTACCCCGGGTCTCGTGCAGGACGATGGAAGGCCCACAGGCCTGCTCACCGAGGACGCTGCCGACCTGGCCTGGGAACGGTGTGCGCCGGCCTACGACACCTGCGTCAAGGGTCTACGCCAGGAGAGCCGGGGCCTGGCGGCCCTCGGGATCACGCACGTGGCCGACACCGCCGGCCCCAGGGACATCCAGCTGCTCACACGCGGCGCCCAAGAGGGGTTCTTCCTCCAACGATCGGCCATGTACGTCCGCGAGGCGCTGCTGGACGCGCTCGAGACCCTCAAGCTCGGTCAGCTCAGCGGGCCTGGGTGCTCGCTGTCGGGGGTCAAGATCTACACCGACGGCTCCATCGGGGCCCGGACCGCCGCGGTGACCGAGGCTTACCGGGACGAGGCCACGACGGGGATGCTGCTCCGCGATGCCAAGTCGGTGGCGGCCACCGCCCGTCGGGCCCAAGCGCTCGGGTTGCAGGTCAAGGCGCATGCCATCGGTGACCGGGCTATCCAGGCCGTCCTCGACGGCCTGCAGGACGCCGGCATCGATCGCCGAGCCCGTCCACGGATCGAGCACGCCGAGATGGTCACCGAGGAGCAGCTTGGAACCATGGCTGAGCGAGGCGTGATCGCGTGCTTCCAGCCCAACTTCATCGGCAACTGGCAAGGCGATGGGGGCCTCTACGACCAGGCCCTCGGGGAGGCCCGCCGGCGCGCCATGAACCCGCTGAAGAGCGCGCTCGACGCCGGGGTCAAGGTCGCGTTCGGTAGCGACGGCATGCCCTACGGTCCCTTGTACGGGATCCGGTGCGCGACCGAGCACCCCGACCCGACCGAGCGGCTGTCGGTCAGCCAGGCGATCCGAGCTTACACACGGGATGCCGCCTTCGCGCTGGGCGTGGAGGAGACGCGGGGGATCCTCCGGCCCGGGGCCGTGGGCGACGCGGTCGTGCTCGACCAGGATCCCCGCCAGGCGCGGGACCTCGAGGCGGTGACCGTCCAACGGACGATCATCGGTGGTCGGGTCGTCCACGAGGCCTGACGGTCATCCACCCAGCTTGTCGAGCGCCCGGTCGGCCTGCAGGAGACCGTACCCGTACCGGTCGTCGTGGCCGGATTGACCCTGTCGCTTCTCGGCGGTCTCTGTGAGGATCCGCTTGACCTTGCGGACCTGATCGGGACCCTTGCGCTGCAGCTCGGGATGCTCCTCCAGGATCAGGGCCACCGCGCCGCCGACGTACGGGGCCGCCTGGCTGGTGCCGCTGAGCACGCAGTAGTCGGACACCTGGCCGCCGCAATCCCGACCTGGCCAGGCACCGATCACGCCGACGCCGGGCGCGACCAGCTCGGGCTTCTTGTTGGGATCCTGAGGCTGGTTGAGGCCCAACGGTCCGCCGCTGTTGTCCCCCTGGCACGAGAAGCTTGCCAACTTGGCTTGGCGATCGACGGCCCCGACGGCGATCACCCGAGTCATCGACGCGGGGGACTTCACTGTGCAGTCGTCACCGTCGCTACCCTGCTGGGCGTTGCCGGCAGCGGCGACCACGACCACGCCCTTGTCGATCGCGCGATCGACGGCGTTCTCGGTCTGCTGGCCGATGGGGAGCAGGCTCGGCTCGGACCCCAGGGAGAGCACCAGGACGTGGGCACCCTCCTGGACGGCCCTGTCGATGGCTCGGGCCACGTCACCATCGCTGCCTGACCCTTGGGCCGGGATGGCCTTGATGTGGATGAGGTCGGCGCCGGGGGCAGCGCCGAGGACGTTGGGATCCCGGAGGCCTCCGTTGCCCTGGGCGTGCACGAGGCTGGTGACGTGGGTCCCATGGCCGGCGTTGTCGTAGGGCTGGTTGCGTCCGTTGACGACATCGCCCCAGAGGACCTTGCCAGGCATGCCGCCGAAGGCTTGGTGCTGGAGGTCGACCCCGGTATCGACGATGGCGACCTTGACCCCGCTGCCGTCGGGACCTCCGTCGTGCACGGCCGAGATCCCGGTGAGATCCAGGGCCCACTCGTTCGAGGCCTGGTTCCCGACCAGCTGGGTGCAACCAGCCATCGCGAGGGTGCAGACCAGCAGGCCGGCGACGAGGACGCGGCGGTGGCTCATCACCGGCCGCAGGCCCTCCACCTACAAAAACCGGGTGGCGTGAACGTCGAGAAGGGGCGCTCAGACCCAGTAGGCTCTTGTCCGGGCGCAGGCTTGTCCCGTCGTGGCTCTCGCGATCCTCGCCCACGATCATTTCCTGGCCCGGGATGCCAAGACCGCAGAAGCGCTGCTCCGGTACGGCCGCGACCCGGTGGTCGCCGTCGTCGACCGTGCCACGGGGAGCTCGGTGGCCGAGGCCGCCGAGGTCGTCGGCCCACCTGGGGAAGGCGTCCCTGTCGTCCCGAGCGTCGAGGCGGCCCTCGAGCACGAGCCGGACACCCTGGCGATCGGGGTCGCACCCGTCGGCGGCCGTTTGCCCAAGGACTGGCGCGAGGAGGTCGCCCGGGCCGTCGAGGCGGGCCTCGATGTGATCTCGGGCATGCACGAGTTCCTCAGCGAGGACCCGTCCCTGGCTGCCCTCGCCGAGGCCAACGGGGCAGAGCTGGTCGACGTCCGGCGACCCCCAGAGGATAAGCCGATCTACGGCGGTGAAGTGCTCGATCTGCCCTGCGCTGTCGTGCTCACGGTCGGGACCGACTGCTCCTCGGGCAAGATGACGACCACGGTCGAGGTCGCCAGAGCCCTGGCCGACCGGGGCCGCGAGGTCGCCGTGGCGGCCACCGGTCAGACCGGCATCATGATCGGCTGCGATGCAGGGGTCGTCGTCGACGCGGTCCCTGCCGATTTCGTGTCGGGTTGGACCGAGCGGATCGTCATGGAGGCCTACGAGGCCACCGAGGCCGAGGTCGTGCTCGTCGAGGGCCAGGGCGCGATCACGCACCCTGCCTACGGTGGCGTCTCCCTGGGGCTGCTGCACGGCGCCTCGCCCCACGGCTGCCTCCTGTGCCACGATGCCTCCCGGCTCCAGAAGACCACCGAGTTCCACGGCGGTCGCCGGTTCGCTGTCGAGGATCCCCTGGAGGAGTGGTCGCTGATCAAGCGCCTGGGTGGCGTGATCCGCGCCCCCGAGCTCCTGGGCGTCTCCGCCATGCACCTGTCCGAGGACCGCCGGAACCTCGCCGACCGGATCGAGGCCCTCCCCGTCGTCGACGTGCTCGAGGACGGGCCCGGCCGGTTGGCCGACGCGGTGGAGGCGATCCTCTGAAGCTCGATGTCCGCCGGACCACGGTCCCCTTGGATCACCCGTTCACGATCTCCCGAGGCAGCCAGACCGAGCTGGAGGTCGTCCACCTGGCCGTGGCCCACGAGGGGACCATCGGCTGGGGGGAAGCGGTGGCCAGCCCGTCGGTCACCGGGGAGACCTTGGCCGAGGTCGAGGCCGCTCTCTCCGGGATCGACGCCGGGACCCTGGACCCCTGGGACATCCCCGCCACCCTCGACCACCACGCCAAGCTCCCGAAGGGCGCCCGCGCCGGCCTGGACCTCGCCCTGCACGATCTCCAAGGGCGCTTGGACGACACACCGGTCCACGAGATGCTGCAGCTGGAAGCCGGGGTGGGACCCACAGCGGCCACGGTGACCCTGACCGATCCTGAGAGCGCGCGCCAGGAGGCCCAGGCGTGGTTCGAGCGGGGTCATACCACGCTCAAGGTCAAGCTAGGCGACGACCCGACCGCCGATCTGGCGCTCGTCGAGGCCGTCGCCGAGGTCCTCCCGGACGAGTTGCCTGATCGCGTGGCCGACCTGTTCCCAGGGACGGCGCTGTGGGTCGACGCCAACGAGGCCCTCGACCTGCAGGACGCGCGGATGCTCCTCCCCAAGCTCCAGGAGCTCGGTGTCGATCTCGTCGAGCAGCCCCTGGCCCGGGACCACCTGGAGGAGACCGCCGAGCTGGCCCGCGAGACCGGGATGACGATCTTCCTCGACGAAAGCATCCAGGGACCCGCCCACGTCGAGGCGTTGTCCGGCCTCGATGCCCCGCTGGGGGTCAACATCAAGGTCCAGAAGGTCGGCGGGTTGCAGCCAGCGGTCGCGTGCCTGGACGCCGCCACGGAGCATGGCCTCCGGACGCTGGTCGGGTGCTTCATCGAGACGGGGCTGGGCATCGCGGCTGGCGCTGCGCTCTACGGGAGCGTCGATCACGCCGACCTCGACGGGAACCTCTTCCTGGCTCACGACCCCTTCCCCCTGCCCCGACCCCGTCCCGGCTGGACCGGGACCTCCCAGGGCCCTGGGCTCGGTGTCGTCCCCGACCCTCGGTACGTCACCTCGCCACCCACCTCATAGACACGACCATGTTCGTTCTTGGTGGTCCCAACGTCTAAACGGTTGTAGACCCTCTACGGCCCGTGGCTAAGCGAGCCCTGTTGGTGATGGTGAGCGTAGCTCTCCTGCTGCCGAGCGTCAGCCTCGGCGGTGGCGGGACCACCCCGGCCTACATCGATCCCAAGCTCGAGGATGCGACCGGACGGGTGTCGGTGATCGTCCAAACCGACGGCCCCCCCACCAACATGTTGCTGGACCGGCTCGAGGACCTCGGCGACGTCGCCAAGACCTACACGGTCATCGACGGGCTCCACCTCTTCCTGCCCGCCGACCAGCTCGACCGGCTGGCCCGCATGCCGGGCGTGGACCGGATCGACGCCGACGAACCATTGGCCTGGCACCTGGACACCTCCCGGTCCGCGGTCGGGGTCGGTCCCCAGATGTGGGACCAGGGCATCGACGGTGGCGGCGGGACCGTGGCCGTGCTCGACACGGGCATCGACGAGAGCCACCCCAGCGTCCAAGGCAAGGTCGCCGAGGCCGTGGTCGTCCGCGAGCAAGCCGGCGCGACCGAGGCCCCGGCAGGTACCGACACCGACGGCCACGGTACGCACGTGGCCGGGATCGTGGCCGGCACCGGCGAGGGCTCCCAGCTCCTGCGCTCCGACAACCGGGAGTACGCCGGCATGGCCACCGGGAGCCAACTGATCTCGATCGACATCTCCAACCCCTTCACCACCTCGACCGCCATCGAGGGCTTCGACTGGGTCCACGAGAACCACGAGGCCTACGACATCACCGTCGTCCAGAACTCCTGGGGTCGCAAGGAGGTCGGCGAGCCGTACGACGAAGGGGACGCAACGATCCAGGCCAGCAACGCGCTGGTCCGAGACGACGGTTTGCTCCTCGTCTTCTCGGCGGCCAACGAAGGCCCCGATGCCTCCTCGCTCTCCCTGGAAGCCCAGAACCCCAACGTGCTCACCGTCGGCGCTGTCGACGACTCGGGCGGGGTCGCTGAGTTCTCCAGCCGTGGTCCGGTCCTCCTTCCCAGCGGGGAACAAGCTCCCTGGGTCAAGCCGGATGTCGCCGCACCTGGCGTGCAGATCCGAAGCGCCAAGGCCGGCGCCGCGGCGGGCTCCAACCTCTACGTCGACCTCTCCGGGACCAGCCAGGCTGCCCCCCACGTCGCAGGCATCGCTGCCATGGTCCGGGCCAGCGCCCCCGACCTGGGTCCGCTGGAGGTCGCCGAGCTGTTCCGTCAGGCCGCCATGGATCTTGGACCGCCGGGCCCGGATCCAGCCACAGGGTACGGGTTCGTCGACGCGCCCCGGACGCTCGAGCTGGCCCTGGCGGCGGACAACGGGACCCTGGAGCTCCCCCGGCAGGAGACCTACACCGCCAGCGGACAGCTGGTGTTGGGCCCGACGGGGGAGGTGAGCGGTGTCCTGGGCGGGACCGGGGCCGAGAGCGAGAACGCCTCCGGGGAGATCCCGGTCAAGCCCCGAGCGACCCGGCTCACCCTGAACGTCAGCTGGGCCTCGACGGTCAGCGGCACCCCACCCCCGGACCTCCGGGTCACGCTGACGCCACCCGACGGCCAGCCCCTCAAGGTCCCGGCCGAGGGCGGGTCCGCGTCGAGGTCCGTGAGCAACCCAGCCCCGGGCACTTGGTCGTGGGATCTGCGGGCCGCCAGCGAGCCAGGCACGGGGGCCGCCGAGTACGAGCTGACAGCGTCGGTCACGACCCCCCAGCCGCTGGGCACCCTGGGACAGGCAGGCGGTGGCGGGGGGTTCTTCGACTCGCCGAGCCGCCAGGTCCAGCAGTACTACGAGGATCTCGAGGAGCAACTCGGGGAGTACACGCTCCCCGCGGTGGCCGCGGCCGCCCTCCTGGCGATCCTCCTGCTTGTCGCCATCGTCAAGGTCATCTTCTGACCCCCACCGGCGCGCGTGCGCCATGCGCTGCAGGCGCGCGCACAAGGGTTATGTAGGGGAACTTGATTGGCCGGCCCAGTTCCTATGGTAGCCTCGGCGTCTGACTCGGTGAGGAACGTGGGGAACCTCCAGGCCCTGCGAGAGGTCAAGCAGGCAGAGGAGGAGGTCCGTGAGATGCGGGCAGAGGCCACCGAAGAGGCCCAAGCCACCATCCAAGAAGCCAAGCGCAAGGCTCGCTCCATCATCCAGGAGGAGAAGGAAGCAGCCGAGGCCGAGGCCGAGGAGATCATCAAGGAGGCCACCGACGAGGCCGAGACGGAGGCTCACGAGATCATCCGTCAGGCCGAGAAGGAGGCCGCCGAGCTCCGTGACGTCGACGACGACGTCCTGACCGAAGCCGCCCAGACCGTGGTCGACCGCTTCCGGTCCGAGCTCGGGGGTGCCTAGCCTGGTCCTCCGGCCTGAGCCGATGACGCGGTTGGCCGTCATCGCGCCCAAGGCCCACCAGCAAGCGGTCATCGAGACCCTTCACGACATCCGTCTTACCCACATCGAGGAGTACACCCGGGACGAGGGGACCCCGGAGCTCGACATCGGTGAGCCCCTCCCTGAGGCTTCCCGGGCCTCCGAGCTCCTCGTCCGGCTGCGTTCCATCATCAGCGCCTGCCGGCTCGAAGGCGACACGCCCAGTCGCAGGCTGTCCGAGGCCGAGGTCCGCGACCGGCTGGAGACCCAGCTCCCCGAGATCGAGGAGGAGGTCTCGGCCGCGACCGACCGCCGCGACGAGATCGCCCGAGAGCTGGACGAGGTCCGCGACCGGATCTCGCGCCTCGAACCCCTGACCACGCTGCCTCTCGACCTCGAGGACTACCGGGGCTACGACAGCCTGAAGGCCTTCGTCGGCCATGCATCCGGTGACGTCCACGAGGACCTCTCCACCGCGATCTCCCGGTACGAGCTGTTCGCCTCCGAGGAGGTCACCGCGGTCTTCGTGGCCACCGAGGAGGCTCAGAAGGCCCAGGAGCTCCTGGCCCGAAGCGGTTTCCGGGACATCGAGGTCCCTGAGGGCCAAGGCCCACCGGGCGAAGAGCTCGCTCGCCTCCGGGCCCGCGCCGAGCAGCTCGAGGCCACCTTGGCCGATGCTCGCGCCGAGCTCGATCGGATCGCTGAGACCCACGGCGACCTGCTACTGGCCGCCGAGGAGATCCTGGCGATCGAGACCGAGAAGGCCGAGGCGCCGCTGAACTTCGCCTCCACCGAGCGCGCCTTCGTCGTGGATGCCTGGGTCCCCGCCGAGCACGTCGACGAGGTCAAGGCCGAGATCCAGGCGGCGACCGACGGCAGCGTCCACTTCGAGATCATCGACGACGGTGACCGCGACGATCATCACCGGGAGACCGAGCCTCCCACCAAGTACGATCACCCCACCGGCGTGAAGCCCTTCGGCTTCCT